>JAJQGF010000046.1 GCA_021200695.1 Lachnospiraceae bacterium | reverse complement strand
GTACTTCGGAAAATGCTTTCTGGATTTCAATATCAGAGTCTGTATTTTTCATCACGAATGCCGAGAGATAATGCTCATCAATAAATTCAAGCTTCTCTGCCATGTCCATATTTCCATAGAGATATATATAGCTGTTGGAGGGATGATAATAGCTTGCATGAAATTCAAGGAACTGTTCATATGACAGCTCGGGAATCACCTCCGGCGCCCCTCCGGACTCACAGCCATATGTGGTATCCGGATAAAGCGAATTCATAATTTCCCTCTCAAGCACATCGTCCGGCGAGGAAAACGCCCCCTTCATCTCATTATATACCACGCCGTTTATCTTAAGCTCATCCTCAGGCTTCTCTATCTCATAATGCCAGCCCTCCTGACGGAAAATACTCTCATTTTTATATATGTTTGGATAAAAGACTGCATCAAGATAAACGTGCATTAAATTCTGGAAGTCCTTGTCATTGCAGCTTGCAACCGGATATACCGTCTTGTCCGGATAGGTCATTGCATTAAGAAATGTATTCAGGGAGCCTTTAACCAGCTCTACAAAGGGGTCCTTAACAGGAAATTCCCTTGAGCCGCAGAGCACGGAATGCTCCAGGATATGCGCCACACCCGTAGAATCTTTGGGCGGTGTGCGAAAGCCTATATAAAATACCTTGTTTTCGTCATCATTAGATACCAGAGCTACTCTTGCTCCTGTTTTTTTATGCCTGCACAGATATAGTATACTGTTTAAATCGTCGCTTTTTCTTTTCTCAATTATTTCGTATGTGTTTAAATCCTCTACTCTCATCTTCCCCTGCTTTCCTCCATTAATCCTATATCGCCAGCATTGCAAGCTTGCTCACCTTAAGCTCCTGTATTACCATGCCGCATTTTTCCTTATCATCTGTGCTCATTTTTACAAGCTCGTGTATCTTAAAGGTTTTAGTAACATATTTCTTTTTTGTACTGCCAAACAGGCTTTTCTTTTCTTCAATTATATTTACCTTTATTCGCGCCCTGAGATTATCATACAGCTTTACAAGAAAGCTGTCAGGCTCCATATAGTATAAATGTGTCTCCAGACTGTCCCCGACGCTTGCCTCAGGCAGAATATATTTTTCCACAATAAGCCTGAATTTAAAATTAAGCTCGTCGTTTTCCAGAATTTCCCCGAAAGTATACTTAGCGCCCACATACAGATTAGACGTATCCTGCATTATATATTTGTAATCCTCGTATATTGTTTTCTCCATATGAATTATATCCCTTAGCCTTCAATATAATCTATTTTAAAGCCACTTATTCTCATTGCATCGCGAATCGTCTTTTCACTCATATCGGTCTCATCTGACAGCTCTGCCACGGTAACTCTCCTTCCTACAGCCTCCGAATATTCCTTCGCTTTGTCCAAAACCATATTGACCCTGTCAAGCGCACGTCTGCTAATCTTATCGCTGTTAGTATTTTGCATGATAAATTCCTCCATCGCGTCCATGATAAGCTTCACAAGCATCCCCTCTGCCTCATCGGGCTCTTCAAGACTTCCAAGCATTTCCGTGCCAAAAGCAAGCGCCACATTTCCCTCTCCTATAAGGTCTTCAAGAGAGACTCCCTGGTCTGTATACAGCTTTGCTATATCAACCACATCCCTGAGGTATATTTCAACAAGCCTTTCTCTCGCGCTGCTCTCTCCTGCCATTGCGGATATTGTGTATGCCTTTTTTTCCCCATCGGTGTAATTATGAAGCTGCTCAAGCTCATCAAGATAATTCTGCAAATAATTCCTTTCCTTATCCGTAAGCTCCTCATAATATTCTTCAGACGCAGCCTCTCCTCCGACTGATATTTTATGTTTGGAGAGATAATCATAAACCATCTCTAATTGCTCGTCCTTAAGCCCAAGTCCGGCAAATGCCTCGTCCACCTTCTCCTTTTCAATATGGCCTCCCTGCTCTCTGGCGCTTCTTGTCACCTGCTCGAGCGTATGGGCAAATATAATCTCCTGCTCCATAATGAACTCCTTTTATTTAACATGTTCATGCGTAAACAGATGATACTGACAGTATTCATAGTTGCCATTGCACTTTGAGCAGAATCTGAACTGCAGCTCCGGACTGTCTTCATCTGTCCTCCCGCATATCGCGCATTTATGCTTGGTAATGACATTTCTGTTTACATTCCTGTTATAATCGCTTCGTCTCTTAATCTGTCTGGGTGAAACATTTACACGCTTAACATTATTAAGGTAAAACAATCCTACGTTTATAAGAGCGGCGGCGACCGCAAACCTTGTAAAAATATCACCTGTTAAAAACGACAGCAGCATAAGCACCAGGTCCACAATACCCATCCATTTCATTTTTACGGGAATAATGAACATGAGCAACACCACCGCATTCGGATAGGTCATCGCATATGCCATGTAAATAGCAATATTTATATAGTAAGTGCTGAAGGCATATGAGCCATATGCAAATGTCATCGGTATGCCTATATATGAGGCAAGGCCTTCTCCTGCTGCCCCCGTCAGATAATACAGCCCCATACATAAGAACGCCCCAACTATTGTAAGAAGCATTCCGGTAAAAATATAAACATTATACTTCCATGTACCCCATGTGCGCTCAAGCACAGTTCCAATGCTGTAATAGAAAAACAGCATTATCAGCGTAAAAAAGTCCAAGCTGCTGGGCGGAATAATAATCCATGTCACAAGTCTCCATATCTGTCCATGCAGAATCATATACGGATTCAGGGTAAGATATGAGAAAAAACTTGAATTAAACAGTTCTATAACATATCCTGCCACATAGCATAAAAGGAGAATGACTGTCAGATTTGGTATGGCATATTTGCCAAATTTACGCTCCCATTTACTCATATTTAGCCTCCATGATATAAAAATAAAACAAGGTAATTGTACCATTCCCCAAAAATAAAGTAAACAAAGCAATTTTGATTTTATAAAATTTTACCTGTTTTTATAAATATTTAACAGCTTTTTAACTCTTTTGTTCGTTGCATTTTGCTGCTTTGTGTCGTATAATACGTGAGAATGTCGAATTTTAAAGGATGTTTTATTTAGGAAGGATGTTTTTTATGAATCAGCAATTAAAAGAGGCCGCTTTAGGTATTGATATAGGCTCTACTACCGTTAAAATTGCCATCCTGGATGAGGAACACAATATATTATTCTCCGATTACAGACGCCATTATGCGAATATACGTGAGACACTATCATCACTGCTCTCTCAGGCATATGAAAGTCTTGGAAATCTCACTCTTCATCCTATGATTACAGGCTCAGGCGGGCTTACTCTTGCCAACCATCTCGGTGTCCCCTTCACTCAGGAGGTTATAGCAGTCGCAACATCACTTAAAGAGCTTGCGCCGGCAACCGATGTGGCAATAGAGCTTGGCGGAGAGGATGCAAAAATTATATATTTTGAGGGCGGCAACGTAGAACAGCGAATGAACGGCATATGCGCCGGGGGCACAGGCTCATTTATAGACCAGATGGCCTCACTGCTTCAGACAGATGCCTCAGGGCTTAATGAATATGCAAAGGATTACAAATCGCTCTATGACATTGCCGCACGTTGCGGCGTGTTTGCCAAATCAGATATACAGCCCCTTATAAATGAGGGTGCAACAAAGGAGGATTTATCCGCGTCAATTTTTCAGGCGGTTGTGAACCAGACTATAAGCGGACTTGCCTGCGGCAAGCCTATACGGGGACATGTGGCATTCCTCGGCGGCCCGCTTCACTTCCTGTCTGAATTAAAGGCTGCCTTCATCCGCACTCTTAAGCTTGATGATGAGCATATTATAGATACTGACAATTCACATCTTTTTGCCGCTATCGGCTCTGCGCTCAATGCAAAGCCTGAGGTAGCC
>JAJQGF010000143.1 GCA_021200695.1 Lachnospiraceae bacterium | reverse complement strand
TTATAACGGCAGTGTGTGTATATATATTGGCATATTTTAAGGACTGTGATACCGACAGGAGCCTCAGCTGTGCAGTTATGTCCGTATTTGGGGTCGGTATCTTTGGCTTCAGGCTGCGCAGGGAGTATCTGAGCGGTGAGCTGCCATATGACAACAGCAGAAAAATTTTGAGATTCTGGATTTCCTTTGCGGGAGTGCTTGTGCTTTCCTTTGCCTGTGCTTTTCTGCCTGTAGAATGCTGGCCGCTTCCTGCGGCATTTGTGCTGCTGTCGCTTTTTGGCAGTGTGCCGGTCGGAGTCATTGCGTCGTCAGTGCTTGTCATGATTCCTGTGCTAGTCTCAGATGCGTCAGTTACTGTTTTTTTTGTATATTTTATCAGCGGAGTGTTTGCGGTATGCTTTTTTTGTCCGATTGAGAAGGACATGAAGGTTGGATGTCCGCTGTTTTTATCTATGCTCTGTCTGTTTGTCAGCGAGTCTGCCGAAATTATTTTAACTGCCAATGCAAGACCCTCTCTCGAAATGTTTATAATGCCGGTTATAAATATAGTGCTTTCAACAATTCTTCTTATCGGTATTGTAAGTGTTTATTCAAGAAGAGTTATATATTATTACAGAGATAATTATCTTGAGATAAATGATACGGAAAATCCGGTATTGGCAAATTTGAGGGAGAATTCAAAGGAGGAGTACCGCAAAAGCATACACACCGCATATTTCTGTGAAAGAATTGCATCAAGGCTGGGCTTTGACACAGATGCGTTAAAATGTGCGGGTTATTATCATGTTAAGGGTAAAGAGCTTGAGAAGATAATGACTGAAAATGACTTTCCTCCGGATGCCAGGAATATATTGAGCGAATATCTTGCGGTAAAGGGTATAAGCGGGAAAAAGACCCCGATAAAGAGCAGGGAGACAGCGGTTCTGTTCTGTAGTGATACCGTGGTGGGCGCAATAATGCAGCTAATCGAAAAGAGTGGTGATAAGGCTCTTGATTATGATAAGGTTGTGGATATGCTGTTTAAGAGATTTGAGGACAGTGCCGCCTTTAACAGCTGTGATATTTCAGTGAAGGAGCTCTGTGAAATGAAGAGAATTTTCAGGGAGGAAAAGCTTTATTATGACTTTTTACGTTGAGAATGAAGCAAAAAAAAGCTTTCCGTTTGATGTACGGAAAACTGCGGAGGATGTGGCTGCGGCGGTGCTTGCCTCGGAAAAATGTCCCTATGAGGTACAGATAAATGTGCTTTTGACTGACAATGAGGGAATACACCGTTATAACAGGGAATTCAGGGGAATAGACAGAGAGACGGATGTACTGTCATTTCCTAATCTTGACTTTGAACGTGAAGCGGATTTCGGGGCTGTGCAGCATAAAGAGGCAGATTATTTTGACCCTGATACCGGAGAGCTGATACTTGGGGATATTATAATATCCGTTGACAAGGTTGAGGAGCAGGCTGAAAGCTATGGACACAGCATGAGAAGGGAGTTTGCATTTCTCGTGGCGCACAGTATGCTTCATCTTTGCGGATATGACCATATGGAGGCCGGCGAGGCCGAGGTGATGGAGAAGAAGCAGGAGGCTGTTTTAACTGCTCTGGGGATTACAAGAGATTAAGCATAGCCGCTGTATAGCCCATACGGTAAAATTGTATGCGCGTGAAGCGGCAGAAAATGAGGTAAAAATGAATCAGGTCGGGGTGAAAAGACGTCAGATACAGGCTTTTTCATATATATTGGGGCTGACAGGCCTGCTTGTCATGGGAGGTCTGCTAGAGGATAACGGAATCGCATATATTGCAGCTGCGTATGAGTGTTTTTCCTTTGTGTGGATTCTTGTAGGAAGCTGTGTCTCTGATGAAATTGCAAAAATTCTCAGAACCAAGAATTCCAAATATAAAAATATTGCAGGACTCAGGCGGCGCCTTATGGGAATATGTGTGCTTATGGGTATTCTGGGAGCCGTATTGCTTGCTGCGGGCGGCTTTATGATGACGGTACGCGTGTTTTACATACAGAATGCGGCTGCGCTTGTATTTGCATTTGTGCCGGCATTGGTGCTCAGAAATATAAATGCCGGTATTCTCGGCTTTTTTCAGGGGGAGGGTGCAGAGCTTCCAACCTCTGCGGCGTCAGTGTTAAGAGTTGTATTTACGATTGGTTTCGGACTCCTTTTCGGAGGTCTGCTTAAAAGCTATGGTGTTAAGGTAAGCGGGCTTTTGCTTCAGAGCGATTTTACGGGAATGTATGCCGCGTTGGGAGTTGCCGTGGCATTTTCTGCGGCAGAGTTGTTTATATTGGTATTTCTGCTTGTAATATATAAGGGAAGCTCTCACAATACTAAGTCAGGTACAGACGGTGCAGGGGCTTTAGTTTCCATGATGGGACTTATAAGGCTTTTATATTCCGGTATGTCTGGTATGGCTTTTATTATGCTTTTCAGAGAACTGCCGGTATTGCTGGGGCTTATTTTTTACGGAAGAAGCCTTTTAAATGAGGAGGAAGCCGCGGGGGCGGCCTCTGCTGCTCTTTATGGTGTATATTATGGGAAATATCTTGCGCTGATGCTTATTGCAGTATTAATTGCTGACATAATGCTTATACCGCAGTCAGCAAGGGTATATGCGCTTGTAAAAAGAGATGACAGTAAATATGCAGGGTTCGGCTTTCGGGGAGGAATGCATATAGCGGTAATATGGGGATTGTATATGTCTGTGACCTTCTCTGCATTATCAACCCAGATAGCCGGGATATTCTGCTCTGCAAATGCTGACACTGCCGCTTCAATGCTTCAGGGCGGTGCATTCTTTATCTTATTTGCCATTGTCTCTGATTATTTCGGAAGGCTTTTGTATCTTGCCGATAAAAAGTATATGATTTACGGCGGACTTGGAATTATGAACATCGTCTTTGTCGTGCTTGTCACTGTCTTTCTGAATGCAGCCGATATGGGTATAATGTCACTTGTTTTCGCTGGAATGATTTCCTGTGCCGCATTGTGTATAATATTGGGTCTTTGCGCTGCCAGGGTTTACGGCTTTGATATTGACCTCGTACAGAATATTGCCATACCGGCAGGCTGTGCATGCATATCAGGTCTGATATGTCTTTTTATCGGAGGAGTGGCCACGCCGCATCTTGGCGACGCTGCTTCTGTGCTGTTGTGTGCTGCGTTATCTTTTGCCGTTTATTGGCTCTTGCTTTTGCTGCTGCACAATTTCCGAGAGCAGGAGCTCAGGGTAATTCCCGGCGGAAGGATAATAAGGGCATTGGCGCGTATGCTTCACACCATATAATTTAAAATGTTGTTTATAATTGCATAAAGAATAAAAAAATGCTGATACTTAAAACAAAAAGGACTGAAATAACAATTATGAAATTTGTCAGGGGTATCAGCCTGTTTGTGATATATCCTCTTATAATGCTGGGGCTTGGCTTTTTCTCGGGAATATGGACTTACCGCTTCTTCTATCCGGGATATGGCAATAATTTGACTGAAGCGGGAAACGCAGAGCAGCAGGATTATGTACTTTGGTCAGACATGACGCAGGAGGGCGCGGACAGTTATATTGAGAAGGCGGACAGCGAAACAGTCAGCGAGCCTGAAAACAATTATCTGGAGGACATGCCTTATGTCCTGGAGGAGGAGAGCATTTCTGCGGCAAGTGTATCAGAGCTTCTTACTGCGGATACGGAATATGTGCTTGAGGAGACAGATGTGCTTAAAAATATTGTTGTGGAGACCGTGCTTTCGCTGCCGCATAAATATATTGGCATGAATCGTGAGCAGTTTCTTGAGGCAATCGGAGATTATGGGGAAAATCCCCCGTTATCCGAGCTTGAAAGGGGCTTTATAGGTCTTGAGGTGCTCTCGTTTTCAAAGGACAGGGTTGTTGTTCAGATGAATTATAAATATG
>JAJQGF010000229.1 GCA_021200695.1 Lachnospiraceae bacterium | reverse complement strand
TTACAATGCTTTTCATTATCTCGGCAACCTTAGAGAGCACTTCATCGCCCTTCATGTGTCCGAAATTGTCGTTTATCTTCTTGAAGTCATCCAAATCTATTATTACAACACAAAGACCTTCAACCTTATTCTTTATTTTTTCTATTGCATACTCATTTATGGCTCTTTTGTTGAGAAGCCCCGTTCCCGGGTCATATGCATTTTCTGATAAATAATACCGCTTTTTGGGTTGTTCGCCGCTTATTATATTTATAATTCCTACCGACTTGCAGCGCTCGCCCTCATCAAAAATAATTGCTGTTTTTACTTCTATCCTTGTCTTTCCCGAGGCATTAGGTATGCATGCGGAGTCAAGCTGCACAATCGCGTGATCCTGCCCCCTGGTCAGCGTCGAATAAAAGTTTTCAAATTCCAGCTTCTGCTTTGCTTCAAGTGTTTCAGACGCGTCAACATCTATTTTAAGCTGGTCAAGCTGTCCAATAAAAATTATATGGCACTGTCCGTCACTGTATTCATAAATTTTAAACTCATCCGATGCAAAGTCATACTCCATAAACATATACGGAAACATCGATATGAACTCTCTGTACTTGACAACAAGATTTCTATAAAATCTGTACTGACTTGAGATAGCCATTATCTCACACATCTCTACGTCAAAGGATTCCTCATCATCTATAACCTTGCCGTTCCTGCTTACAACAGCGTAAAAGCATCTGTAATGACCCTTCTCCTCATCAGCAGCACACATAAGTCTGAACAGTATATGCTGCGGCCCCTCGGAGAGGCGCTCTATTGCATTAACAAAGTCCTCAATATCCTCCGGATGCATCAAATCGGTAAAAGCCACATATATACCTGCTCCCACCAAATGATAGTAGCTTTCATCAAAGTTAATAACATAAAAACCCTTTCTAAGTGAAATCTTTCCATAGTACATATGAAATTCTTTTTCCCGGCTTTTATACTCGGTTATATTTGAATTATACATGCTGCTATGCCAACCCCCTTATTCGGTTCCAATACATTTTATCTGTGCCGATGCCATGTAAAGCCATGCCCCGCATAAGCCCGTTCATACCCGTCTGTATTCACTATTATCTTATCATTATCAACAAAATATGACAAGTATTATTATTTTATAATTCGCCTAGTTACAGTACAGGCAGGGAGTTCGCAACACACAGCTTTCCATATCCAACCCTGTCATTAGGATACTCAGACTCGCCCCTTAAAGGTTCTGCACCAGCGCGCAGATATGCCTTTACCTTTTCTCCATACAGAAATGGGTCGTTTCCCCTGACAATACCCCATTCCATTAAAAGCGCAGCGCTGCCGCTGACAATAGGCGTTGCAAATGAGGTTCCGTCATATGCGGTATAGCCTCCGTATAAATTGGGGGCGGTAATTCCTACCCCGGGCGCCACCAAATCGGGCTTTGTAAGTCCCGCACTGACCACACCGATTGTACGTCCCGCATCAGCGTAGCCCCTGCCGGAAAATGCGGCATATGTGTCATATCTTGTGTCATATGCCCCAACTGTAAGGACTTTTGAAGAAGTTGACGGTATCGTCATTGTCATATTTGGTGTTGGTCTGTAAAAACCTGTGCCCTCATTAAGTATTCCTCCGCTCATAAGATAAAAGTAATAGTTTCCGGTAACTATCTTTTCCGCCTCAATAACAAACGTCCATATACCGCTGTCGATATATCTTCCGCTGCGCGGTATCATATCTATATATATTTCCTGCGCTACACTATAAGGCGACGGTTCCCCAAAAAATATTAACAGCATAGTATTTCCTGCTCTTAACACATATTTTCCGTTTTCAATATTATCCGGCAGCACATTTACTTCCCCTCCGGGTGAAATAAGCGTGATATTGTATTTATCGCTGTAATTTTTCCAAAGCTGCACATTGAGAGTCTGCTCATAGCTTGCAACAGACAATTCCGCTATATTGCTGTCTGCCACGTTTCCCGCAAGATGCCCCGCTGCATCTCCCTCGTTACCGCTTCCGACACATATTACCGTTCTCCATTTCTCTGAGGCATTGTCAAGAAATCTTTCAAGAAGCGAGCTGCCGTCGTGTGCACCATAGCTGTTGCCAAAGCTTAAGTTTATTACAAGAGGCATATTGAGCTCTCCCGCCTTTTGCAGTGCATACACAACTCCCCTCATTATCTCCGTTGTTCTGGGAAAGCCATCAGTTTTCGCTCTTCCGAGCTTCACAATTATAAGCTCTGAAGCATATGCTACACCGCTGTAGCCTGCTGAGCTCTGTATTGATGAAGCGGCTATTCCCGCAACCGCCGTGCCATGTCCGCTTGTGTCAAGGCTTGGCACTATATCAAAGCCTCTGCCCTCACTCAGGGCTCTGTTTATCTGCTCACCATCGAACTCAACTCCCATGTTAAAGCCCTCCGGCGAATTTAATCCAGCCTCCCAATCTGGCTCAAGTGTTTGGTCCCACAAAAAACGAATCCGCGTTTCTCCTGATGAGTTTTTGAAATTATCTCTGCTGTAATCTATTCCCGAATCAAGTATTGCTATAAGCACACCTTTCCCGCTTAATTCAGTCTCTCTTAGCCTTAACGGCAGGATGCATGAATATTCCGAAGGCATAAGCTCGGAATAATAGTATTTTTTGGGCTTTTCCACATACTCAATCTGCTCAAGGGCAGCCACGCTTTCCACAAGTCCCTCAGGAACATTGAGTATGGCATATCCGGCTATCAGATATTCTACGCTTACTCCTATATTTACCAGCTCATCCAGCGAGCCATGATACTTTACAATAACCTCCCACCGCTTTGTCTCATCATCGAAGCCCACATTCAGATTCTGTGTCTGCTCTCTCTCCTCTTCATCCGTCTCCAATGCCAGCATCAAAATATTTTCTATTTTTTCGTTCATATATTCTCGCCCGTTTTAAAATAAAATTTGTAAATATATTGTTATTACAAATATTATTGACCGTCAGTGCCATTTATGTTACATTACATAGAAATTTAAGGAGTACGGGCGATTCAAAAGCTCCTGTCAAATTCCTTATCATATCCTCCGTCTTAAATGTCTGTCCGGATATTCTCTATTTATTATAAAATATTTTAAATGCCCTTAAGGCATATTCTGTATCCAGACCTCCTGCGGTCTCCACAGCCGAATGCATTGCAAGCTGCGCAAGTCCGACGTCAACAGCTGCCACCGATACATGCGCCGCAGAAATATTTCCAAGAGTAGAGCCGCCCGCTATATCCGAGCGGTTTGTGTAATTTTGATACGGCACCTCCGCCTCCCGGCAAATTTCCTTCATTACGGCTGCTGAAAAGGCATCCGTCGTATATTTCTGCGCAGCATGATACTTTATGACAATACCTCCGTTCAAAGTCGGACGGTTTATCAAATCAGCCTTTTCCGGATGATTAGGATGTACCGCATGGGCATTATCCGCTGATATCATAAAGCTTCCCGCAATCGCTGCCAGAAAGCCTTCTCTGCCAAGTCCCAGATTTTCTGAAATGCGCTCCAGAACGTCCTGCAGAAAGGTTGAGTCAGCGCCCTGTCTTGTGCAGCTTCCAACCTCCTCATTGTCAAATACAGTGCATACATTAATGTAGCTCTCCGGCACACTCTCTGCAAATGCCCTCTGTGCAGCATACGCACATTGAAGGTCATCCAGCCTGGGAGAGTAAATAAACTCTCCATTCCCTCCTATAAAGCCTCCCTTATCTCTCACGTAGAGATACAAATCGTGTCCAAGTATTCTCTCCGGCTCTACTCCCGCCGCTTCTGCGACAAGCTCCATAAAGAGGTTCGCCTCTCTCCCCTTCTCTGCGCCTGCAAAAAGTGGCAGCATGTCAACCTGCGGATTGTACTCCATTCCCTTATTTATATCCCTATTCATATGAATTGCCATATTGGGTATGAC
>JAJQGF010000085.1 GCA_021200695.1 Lachnospiraceae bacterium | reverse complement strand
CTGTATAATAAGACCTTTTTGAAGCTTGAGGATAGATATGCGCAGGGCGCCGCTCCACAGGAGTCTGCGGAGGACGGAGAGGATGAAAGGATTTTTAAGGACGAATTGGACGACGCAATTGCGTCCGACGACAGGATAAACTGATGTGCGTATAAGCTCCGGTATTTTAACTGAGGTGGGAAATGCAGAAAAGAAAAAGCGGAAATTTAATATTGTATGCTGCGGTAATACTGATAATACTTTTTGCTATTGCCGCCATTGTTATGATATTTTTTACAAGAGAAAATGAGGATGCTGTTTCCGAGCTGTACAATGACAATATGGGGCTGACTGTAGAGCTGTATGCTGAGAGGGCAAACAATATCTTTGACAGGGTGGGCGTATCGGCGGATACTGCTGCAAGCCTGCTTGAAATATATGTAGTAGGAGAGAATTCCTGGACAAAGGAGGCTCTTGACTCAATAGTGAATTCGTCAGCGGCCTATGGGGTTGTATATTACAAAAACGAAGCCTCCATGGTGACCAGCACCGGTCTGGATACTCCTGATGTGTCGGGATATAAGAGCAGCTTTCAGGGAGATAAGCATTTTTTCCATATTGATGATGACGGAATAAGCGGGCAATCCGCGTTCGTATATTCCATTCCGATGAAAAAGGATGCCAATTACCGCGGGTATCTGCTTACATATATCTGATGAGGATATAGAGGAGGTTTTTTCCGAGTTCCCATATGAGCTGGATGCGTTTTATGCAATAGTTGATGAGGGCAGCAATGTACAGAGTATAATAGACGGTACGGAAAGTACCGGGTATTTTGAGGGAAGCTTTTGGGATAATGTACGCACATATGCCGAGAATTCTTCACAGCTTGAGGTGTTTAATGACGGCATAATGGATAATAAATATTCATCTGTTAATGTTAATATGAACGGAGAAAGAAGAATTATTTACACTTCGCCCATCGCAAGCAAAACATGGCTTCTTGTAATGGGCATAAAGGCTGAAAGCATCGAAAACAAGGGCAGTGTCCTGCGTAGGGAAAACGACAGATATCAGGTAATAATGCTTGTAATTCTGGCGGGAATGCTTGGCACTATTGCTGTTGCGGCTGTGCTCGTGGGGCTGCGGGAGAGAAAGAATAAGAAGGAGCTGGAGAATAAAGCTGATACCGACCTGCTAACCGGCATCAGCAATAAGATTGCAACGGAGAGGCAGATAAAGGAATACATAGCGGCAAATCCCGGCAGTCAGGCAGTCATGATTGTTATGGATATAGATAATTTTAAAAAGATTAACGATACAATGGGACATGCGTTCGGGGATGAGGTTATAAAAAGCGTCGGACATCAGCTTAAGTCCATGTTCAGGATTACGGATGTTGTGGGGCGTCTGGGCGGAGATGAATTTATTGTTCTCCTTAAAAATATCAGGGACAGTAAGGTTATTGATAAGGAATGCAGACTGCTTGAGGAATGCTTTCACAATTTTGAGGTAGGCGAATATGTAAAATATTCTGTTACGGCCAGCATCGGGGTAGCCATATTTCCACGGGATGCAGATTCATTTGAGAAGCTTTATAAGGCGGCGGACTCAGCGCTGTATAGCGCTAAGCGGAAAGGTAAAAATCAGCTGGCTTTTTATAACGAGAGTAAAAGTTGACGAATAAATCCGGAATAATTTGTACAAGTTGACCATATTTTTGCAAAAAAAGGAAGCTTGTAAGCAATTATAACAATTTGAAAAAAAATATTTGTGTAATTCTTGTATGGTGCTTTTTTATAAAATTATGTATACTAAACCCATATTAAAAAGAACATTATGTACGTGAAAGGAGTTTACTGTAATGGCAAGTTTATCATTAAAGAACGTCTGCAAGGTATATCCCAATGGCTTTGAAGCAGTTAAGGATTTTAACCTTGATATTGCAGATCAGGAGTTCATTATTTTCGTTGGACCTTCAGGATGTGGTAAGTCAACCACTCTTCGTATGATTGCAGGTCTGGAGGATATTTCCTCAGGTGAATTAAAGATTGGTGACAGAGTAGTAAATGATGTTGAGCCTAAGGACAGAGATATCGCAATGGTATTCCAGAATTACGCTCTGTATCCTCATATGTCCGTATATGACAACATGGCATTCGGCCTTAAGCTGAGAAAGGTTCCTAAGGATCAGATTGACAAGATGGTTAAAGATGCTGCTAAGGTGCTTGACCTTACCAATCTGCTTGACCGTAAGCCCAAGGCTCTTTCAGGTGGACAGAGACAGCGTGTGGCAATGGGTCGTGCAATCGTTCGTAATCCTAAGGTATTTCTTATGGATGAGCCTCTTTCAAACCTTGATGCAAAGCTTCGTGTACAGATGAGAATTGAGATTGCCAAGCTTCACCAGAGACTTGGTACAACCATCATCTACGTTACACATGACCAGATTGAGGCTATGACGCTTGGTACCAGAATTGTAGTTATGAAGGACGGTGTTATCCAGCAGGTTGATACCCCTCAGAACTTATATGAGAAGCCCCAGAATCTGTTCGTAGCAGGCTTCATGGGCTCTCCTCAGATGAACTTCCTTGATGCTACCGTTAAGGTAAACGGAGATATTGCAAACCTTGAGATTGCAGGCAAGAGCATTCCTCTTCCTCCTGCAAAGTCAAAGAAGCTTATTGACGGCGGATATGACGGAAAGGTTGTAACCTTTGGTATTCGTCCTGAAGATGTATATGATTCAGAGATGTTTATTGAGACCTCTCCTCACAGTGTATTTGAGTCAACTGTTAAGGTTTATGAGCTTCTTGGTGCCGAGGTTTATCTGTACTTTGATTTGGATGAGTTCCCTATGACTGCAAGAGTAGACTCACGTACAACTTCAAGACCAGGCGATAGTGTTAAGTTTGCTTTGGATATTGAGAAGATTCATGTATTTGACAAAGAGACCGAGCAGGTTATTACCAATTAGTAATCGTATCGGAAGAGATTTAGGGGTGCTGGTATCAGCACCCCTTTTTATAGCAGAATATTTTAAAAAGTGATAAGAAGCGAGGTAGAGAATGATTTCCACTCAGACAATACAGACAAGTCTTGATGAATTGAAGGCAATTACAAAGGTAGAATTAGGCGTATATGACACATCAGGAATTACAATGGCTGAGACAGCGCGCTGTGATGATATTTCTTCGGATATTATTAAAAGCTTTGCAAATTCTCCCGCGGACAGTCAGATTATTGGAAATTACCATCTGTTAAAGATATTTGATGATGAGGAGCTGCTTTTTGTACTTGTGGCATGGGGGACAGCCGAGGATGTGTATATGATTGGAAAGGTTGCCGTCTGCCAGCTTAAGAATCTTGCCATTGCATATAAGGAAAGATATGACCGTGATAATTTCTTCCAGAATCTGATTTTGGATAATCTGCTTTTGGTGGACATATATAACAGGGCTAAGAAGCTGCACATAGAGACAACAGTGCCGAGAGCGGTATTTATTGTCGAGGGAAGGTTTGAAAAGGACAGTATTGTCACGGAAATACTTCATGGAATGTACTCTGCTCAGGCGGGAGATTTTATTACGGCGGTTGACGAACAGAGCGTAATACTTATCAAGGCATTGGATAAGAGCCAGGCAAATGAACAGCTTCAGAGAATAGCGGAAACCATAGTGACCATGATTAACACCGAGGCTCTGATTAATGTAAAGGTTGCTTACGGGACTGTGGTGGATGAGCTTAAGGAGGTTTCCAAGTCTTATAAAGAGGCTAAAATGGCGCTTGATGTCGGCAGGATTTTCTATGCTGAGAAAAACGTTGTGGCATACAGTGCGCTGGGAATAGGAAGACTTATATATCAGCTTCCGGTAAATCTTTGCAAGCTTTTTATAGAGGAAATTTTCGGGGATAATATTACTTACGAGCTTGACGAGGAGACTCTTAACACATTAAAT
>JAJQGF010000038.1 GCA_021200695.1 Lachnospiraceae bacterium | reverse complement strand
GTGCACGAGCATCAATGCCGGGTATGATGGACACAATTCTCAATCTTGGTCTCAATGATGATGTTGTAGCCGCAATGATTGCAGGAAATCCTGACCCTAAGTTTGAGCGCTTCGTGTATGACTCCTACAGACGTTTTATCCAGATGTTCTCAGATGTTGTAATGGAGGTCGGAAAGAAATATTTTGAGCAGCTTATTGACCAGATGAAGGAGAAGAAGGGCGTAAAGTATGATATAGACCTTACGGCAGCAGACCTTAAAGAGCTTGCAGAGCAGTTTAAGGCCGAGTATAAAAAGCAGCTTGGAGAGGACTTCCCTTCAGACCCTGTTGTTCAGTTAAAGGAGGCAGTAAGGGCTGTGTTCCGTTCATGGGACAACCCACGTGCGAATGTATATCGCCGCGACAATGATATCCCTTACAGCTGGGGCACCGCTGTTAATGTAATGCCGATGGTATTTGGAAACCTTAATAATAATTCAGGAACGGGTGTTGCATTTACCCGTGACCCCGCTACCGGAGAGAAGAAGCTTATGGGTGAGTTTCTTGTAAATGCCCAGGGAGAGGATGTAGTTGCGGGTGTCCGCACACCGATGCCAATCTCACAGATGGCGGAGCAGTTCCCCGAGGCATACAAGCAGTTTGTGGATGTGTGCGGGCTTCTTGAGAACCATTACCATGATATGCAGGATATGGAATTTACTGTTGAAAACGGAAAGCTGTATATGCTTCAGTGTAGAAACGGCAAGAGAACTGCTCAGGCTGCACTTAAGATTGCGTGCGACCTTGTCGACGAGGGTATGAAGACTGAAGCAGAGGCTGTTGCAATGATTGACCCCCGTAACCTTGATACGCTGCTTCATCCTCAGTTTGACGCTAAGGCGCTTAAGGCAGCTGTCCCTCTTGGAAAGGGACTCGGCGCATCTCCAGGCGCAGCGACGGGTAAGGTTGTATTTACCGCTGATGATGCGGAGGCATGGAATTCAAGAGGCGAAAGAGTTGTACTTGTCCGTCTTGAAACATCACCGGAGGATATCACCGGAATGAAAGCTTCTCAGGGAATTCTTACCGTTCGCGGAGGCATGACCTCTCATGCTGCAGTTGTTGCACGTGGTATGGGTACATGCTGTGTTTCAGGCTGCGGTGATATTGCAATGGATGAGGAAAATAAGAAATTCACACTTGCAGGAGTTACCTTTGAGGAGGGTGATTGGATTTCAATTGACGGAACCACCGGAAATATATATAAAGGTGAGATTGCAACCGTTGATGCTACTATAGCGGGAGAATTCGGACGTGTAATGGCCTGGGCAGACAAGTACCGCACACTTAAGGTTCGCACTAATGCGGATACACCGGCAGATGCGAAAAAGGCGCGCGAGCTTGGCGCGGAGGGCATCGGTCTCTGTCGTACAGAGCATATGTTCTTTGAGGAGGACAGAATTGCAGCATTCCGTGAAATGATTTGCTCAGACACTGTTGAGGAGAGAGAGGCTGCCCTTGAGAAGATACTTCCTTATCAGCAGAGTGATTTCAAGGCACTTTATGAGGCTCTTGAGGGAAATCCCGTAACCATACGTTTCCTTGACCCGCCTCTCCATGAATTCGTTCCAACTGATGAAGCTGATATTGAGAAGCTTGCAAAGGCGCAGGGAAAGTCTGTGGAGACTATTAAGACGATTATATCAGGTCTTCACGAGTTCAATCCTATGATGGGTCACAGAGGATGCCGTCTTGCGGTAACCTATCCTGAGATTGCCAGAATGCAGACAAAGGCTGTTATACGTGCAGCGATAGAGGTAAAGAAAGCTCATCCCGATTGGGAGGTTAAGCCGGAGATAATGATTCCTCTCGTTTGTGAGGTTAAAGAGCTTAAGTATGTCAAGAAAACGGTTGTTGAGACTGCTGATGCAGAGATTGAGGCAGCGGGAGTTGAGCTTGAGTACGAGGTAGGCACAATGATTGAGATTCCCCGTGCGGCCCTTACCGCTGATGAGATTGCCGAGGAGGCTGATTTCTTCTGCTTTGGCACAAACGACCTCACCCAGATGACCTTTGGCTTCTCACGTGATGACGCGGGCAAGTTCCTTGATGCTTATTACGATACTAAGATTTTTGAGAGCGACCCGTTTGCAAGGCTTGACCAGACAGGGGTCGGAAAGCTGATGGAGATGACTATAAAGCTCGGAAAGCCTGTAAATCCCAAGCTTCATATCGGTATATGCGGCGAGCATGGTGGAGACCCTACTTCAGTTGAGTTTTGCCATAAAATCGGACTTGATTATGTAAGCTGTTCACCATTCCGCGTACCTATTGCAAGATTGGCGGCAGCACAGGCAGCTATCAACTCGAAACAGTAATTGAGAAGGCTTTGTTTCTGGGAACTTACGAAATATCAAAGGATTATATGAAGCGTGCATCGCAGACTCCCTATTTTACTAATTAACAATGTTGATTAAAATGCCTGCCCAATGTAAGAGTAAAAAAAATAGATCAGTCAGCATGCTCTAGATGAGTGTGTTGACTGATCTATATTTAGTTTTTTTCTGAGTTTCTACTTCAAATTGTAATGAATCAAGCTGCACTAGATATGACTGGGATTCAACAGTTTTATCATTATTTTTAGATACTTCCTTATTTTGCAAGTTCATGTACTGAGCTAATGCGTTATTAATATCATTACTTTCAAAAATCAGCTTAATAGAGGAAGGAATATATAATCCATTTTCATCCTTATCTGCAATAATCTTTAAATCAGTTTGTTTTTCTAGTTTTAATACCAATGCAAGTACATCCCCCACATTTTTGATATCGAAGTCTACAAAGTAATTAATACTTATATCTAAAGCATTAGCTATCTTGAGAAGTTGATCAGGTTTGGGATTTCTGAATCCGCTTTCATATTTTTTAATAGTGGATACGTTTATACCTGATAAACTTGCCAATTCGTCCTGTGATAGATTCCTAATTTTCCTATAGTGTTTAATCTTATCTGCAATACTATTATCCATAAGCACCTCCATATATTGTATTATACCACGAAGTTCACAAATGTGAATTATTTTTATGAAAATATTTGACGTTCACAATGGTGAACTATATAATAGAATTGAGGGACACAAATGTGAACCTTGCAGAAAATCAAATTGGTCTTTTAAAGGTCAATACATTTTGAAGTAAAGGAGGTAATATATGTCTACAAGCAAGAGTTTGTGAGACAACTGAATATCAATCATAGCATGGAAAATTCCGGTATATGTTCAGGACAAACAGTCGAAATTCTGCCAAGAGTGTTGATGCTAGGTTTTGGTACTGGGTTGTTAAGACAATCCGCAGTAATAAGTATTGCAGCAGGTGTTGTTTGGTGTGTGAGTATTACGAAACGTGTAAAAGAGACATTGGATTATAGGAGGCAGCATATGAACGATTGGAATGGCAATGGGAAACATGATTTACAGGATAGCTGGATGGATTATCAGATGGCGCATACAGATCTGAATTCAAATTCTAACCCGAAGCAATCATTAGGAGCAGATTCGGACTGGTGGATATGGTTGCTCTTTTTAATTGTTATTTGTCTGTGCCCGCCAATTGGAATTTTGATTGCAGTCATTGCGCTGTTGTCTAATTGATAGAAGGGAGGATATAAATATGTCTGGACTGAATTTTTTTGATAAAATGTTTGATTTTAACCATGATGGAAAGCTTGGAGCAGGGGGCTAAATGGGGTACAATAGCACATATGATGGATGAAGAGGAACGAAGAGAAGCGTTGGAAGACGCCGGCTTAGATCCGGATGATTATGATTTTTACTAGATGGAGGGGCATAGAGTGATTCTGTGCCTTTTCGTGGAATTGCAATTTAGTAAGTTTGATAAGATTAATAACTATATGAAAATTAGTAATCTATCACAGGACGAATGGGCAAGTTTATCAGGTATAAAAG
>JAJQGF010000173.1 GCA_021200695.1 Lachnospiraceae bacterium | reverse complement strand
GAGCAATATGGCGGTTGTATTGGCGATAGAAGAAAGACATAGCATGACAGAATACAGAAGGATTTAATACAAATAAATGGAGGTATAATGATATGATATTTAGATTTCCTTTTAATAAAGTGACTCCGCACTCTAGAATTATTGTATATGGCGCAGGTAAGGTGGGGCAAGATTATAGCTTACAATTGAAGTTTGTCGAATTGTATGATGTGATTGCTTTTTGTGATAAACATTGGGAGGAAAAAAATAGTTTTGAATATAAGGTGATAGACCCTAAAAAGATATTAACAATGGATTATGATTACATTGTGATAGCCTTACAAAAAGAAGAAACTGCCAATTCGGTTATGAAAACGCTTCTTGAGTGGGGAATTGATAGAGAAAAGATTATATGGGATAATGATGAGGTTTATATTGACTCAGATTCTCAATTTAAGGCTGATTATATTGTGATGCAGGTGTTGCAGATTTTAGGGATTTCAGATATATCGTATATGGAAGTAGGCGCTAATCATCCCGCTGCAGCTAATAATACATATTTATTTTATAAAAAAGGATTTAGAGGAATTGCTATAGATGCAAACATTAAGTTTGAAAATTTATGGAAAGAATATCGTCCGGAAGATTTGTTTTTAAATGTAGGTGTAGGAGAATGTTCAGGCGAAATGGAATTTTATATATGTGATGGAGACGCTTTGTCAACATTTGATAAAAACATTGCAGATAAAATTGAAGCCGGACAAAACCATAAAATAATTCAAACTCGAAAAGTTCCGGTTGTACCATTAGATGAAATTGTTAAAAAATATGCAGCTGGAGTATATCCAACGTATTTGTCTGTTGATGTAGAGGGATTTGAGTATAAGGTTTTGAAAAATTCGAGCATGATTGGAAATGTTGTTTGTGTGGTAGAAATTAACAAGTCGGATATGGAAAAAATGAATGCTCTATTAAAAGAAAAAGGATACTTTCCATATTGCAGAACGATTGCAGATATAATCTATGTGAGAGAAGAATATAAAAAAATTTTGTTTACTAAAATATGTAATGATAATGATGATTAAAGATTGGCAACATATTAATAAACTGCAAAAATAATGAGAATTATAGAAATGATTTTATGAATGTAGGAATAACATGGTTATGTATATGTTTGAGCATATGGATATAACGTGAAAAAAGTAAACCTTTGAGCTTGGAATTGCGGTGGTATTGAACACTGTGATGTCGGATAGATAAGAATACGGTATTTGTCGAAATAGATTACCCATCCGAGCAGCATTGCTAAAAAAGTCGAAGCAGATATTTCTAATATTTAAAGCATTTTTAAAGTATCTTATATTCAAAGCCGCAAGGCATCTATGAAAAAACCGGCCTTATATTCCAAATAGCGTAATTAAATTGGAGGACATATGATGAAATTTGAATTAACCGCATCGATGATGTGTGCAAATTATGGAAATTTGGAGCGAGAAGTAAGAGAATTGGAGGCAGGTGGAATTGACTCCTTTCATATCGATATAATGGATGGGAGATATGTACCTAATTTTGCGATGTCTCTTAATGATATGATATATATACGCTCCGCCACAAAGCTTCCTTTGGATGTACATCTGATGCTGGAGCATCCCAATAATAATATAAATTTATTTATTGACAATTTGCGTGAGGGTGATACTATTTACATTCATCCTGAGGCGGAGTATCATCCGTCTACCACATTACAGAAAATAATCAACGGTGGATTGGTTCCAGGTATTGCCATCAATCCGGGAACAAGTGTGGAAACGGTTTTTGAGATGCTTCGCATTGTAAAAAAGGTTCTGGTAATGGCTGTAAATCCCGGAAACGCAGGTCAGATGTTTATGCCTTATGTGGGAGAAAAGATAAACAGACTGTTGGAATTAAAGGATGAAATGGACTTTGAGATATATTGGGACGGGGCTTGTGGGGCTGATAAAATAAAGACATTTGCACCCAAAGGAATAAAAGGCTTTGTGCTTGGGACTACCCTTCTTTTCGGGAAGGAAAAATCATATGGTGAATGCATAAGGGAAATCAGGGAGCTGTTGGATTGATTGAAAAATATGGGAGTGAAATAATATGAATGCAGCGCTTATTTTATCAGGGGGAACGGGCACAAGACTTGGTGCAGATATCCCCAAGCAGTACATAGAGGTATTTGGCAGAAATATTATTTCATATTGTATTGAAAAGCTTTCCGCACATGAAAAAATAGATGCCATACAAATAGTTGCAGAGGAAAAATGGCAAATTGAGCTGAGAAAATGGCTTGAGATATATGACCTGAAAAATAAATTCAAAGGTTTTTCTAAGCCTGGCGTAAACAGACAGATGTCAATTTTAAATGGTCTGGAGGATATAAACGGATATGCTGCAGAAGAGGATGCTGTGTTGATACATGATGCGGCAAGACCGCTGCTTTCAGAAAAACAGATTACAGCCTGCATAATGGGAATGGAGGGCTGCGACGGGGTACTTCCGGTACTTCCGATGAAGGATACTGTTTATATGAGTCTGGATGGCAAACAGGTATCCTCTCTGTTGAACAGAAGCAGTATTTTTGCGGGGCAGGCTCCGGAGTGTTTTGTTTTTGGAAAGTATTTAGAGGCAAACAGACGGCTGCTTCCGGATAAAATATTGGAAATTAATGGCTCTACAGAGCCGGCTGTTATGGCTGGTATGAACATTGCCATGATACCGGGAGATGAAAATAATTTTAAGATTACAACACAGGCTGACCTTATCAGATTTCAGAAAATAGTGTGCGAAAGAGGATAGAAATACTATGAAGGCATGGGTATTACATGATATTGGCGATATTCGATATGAGGATGTAAATAAACCGGAGATTGGAGAGAATGAGGTCATTGTATCGGTTAAGGCTGTAGGAATTTGCGGCTCAGACATTCCCCGTATTTATCGTGACGGTGCGCACCGTATGCCGCTGATACCGGGACATGAGTTTGCCGGTGAGGTGGTTGAAGCAGGTAAGGGTGTGGGTGAAGAGTGGCTGAATAAAAAAGTAGGTGTTTTTCCGCTTATCCCTTGTAATACATGTATAGCCTGTATAAAAGCAAGGTATGAAATGTGCAGAAATTATAGCTATTTGGGTTCAAGATGTAATGGGGCTTTTGCTGAATATGTTGCCGTCCCGAAAAATAATCTTATAGAGCTGCCGGAGGGAGTTTTGTTTGAACAGGCTGCAATGCTGGAGCCAATGTCAGTTGCGGTTCATGCCATGAGAAGAGTTTTGATTAAACAGTCTGATGTGGTTGCGGTATGTGGGCTTGGAACGATAGGTATGCTGCTGATAATGTTTTTATTAGAACGAGGTATAAGGAAGCTTTTTGTAATTGGCAATAAGAATTCCCAGAGGGAAAAGGCAATTTCATTGGGACTGCCTGATAATCAGTTTTGCGACAGCAGATTTGAGGATGTAAATAGATGGTTGATGAAATGTACGGAAGGTGCAGGCGCAGATGTATTTTTTGAGTGTGTTGGCAGGAATGAGACGGTGTCACAGGCAATAAATCTTACTGCGCCGGGAGGCTACGTATGTCTGGTCGGTAACCCATATAGTGATATGCTCCTTAATAAACAAACCTATTGGAAAATTTTACGCAACCAGCTTAATGTGACAGGTACATGGAATTCGTCATTTTCAGGTGAGGGTAATGATAAGGCGTCAAAGGAAACAGATTGGTATTATGTACTCGATTTGATAAAACAGAAAAGAATTGCACCGGAAAACTTCATATCGCACAGATTTAATATGGAGGAGTTGGATAAGGGGCTGCACATTATGCGTGATAAATCAGAGGAATACATTAAAATTATGGTGATTAAATAATAATTTTAAATATAAGTATATATCATGCATATTTGAAATTTTATATTGACATTTAACAGATTAACGATATAATTAAACCAAAGC
>JAJQGF010000031.1 GCA_021200695.1 Lachnospiraceae bacterium | reverse complement strand
TCCTTAAAGAAGAATTCAGGTCGTAACAATCAGGGTAAGATAACCGTCAGACATCAGGGCGGCGGAAACAGAAGAAAGTACAGAAAAATTGATTTTAAGAGATACAAGGACGGAATTCCCGCAACTGTAATCGGAATTGAATATGACCCTAATAGGACAGCTAATATAGCGCTCATCTGCTATGCTGACGGCGAAAAGGCATATATTATTGCACCTCAGGGACTTACCGATGGAATGACCATCATGAACGGTGCGCAGGCCGAGGTGAGAACAGGCAACTGCCTGCCTTTATCAGAGATTCCCGTTGGTACGCTGGTACACAATATTGAATTATATCCCGGAAAGGGCGGACAGCTTGTACGCTCTGCCGGTAACAGCGCACAGGTTATGGCTAAAGAGGGAAAATATGCAACGCTCCGTCTTCCTTCGGGCGAGATGAGAATGGTGCTGCTTGTATGCCGTGCAACCGTAGGCGCTGTTGGAAATATTGACCATAACCTTGTTAAAATTGGCAAGGCAGGACGTAAGCGCCACATGGGTATTCGTCCCACTGTCCGTGGTTCAGTTATGAACCCTAATGACCATCCTCATGGCGGTGGTGAAGGAAAAACAGGTATCGGTCGTCCCGGTCCATGTACTCCCTGGGGCAAGCCTGCTCTTGGTCTTAAGACCAGAAACAAAAAGAAGGCTTCAAACAAGTTAATTGTAAGAAGACGTGACGGTAAAGCAATTAAGTAATATGTTTTTTTATAAAAACAGGAGGAAAAACAATGGCCAGATCACTTAAAAAAGGACCTTTTGCAGATGAAAGTCTGTTAAAGAAGGTTGACGCTATGAATGCTTCGGGACAGAAGCAGGTAATTAAGACATGGTCCCGTCGTTCTACAATCTTCCCTTCATTCGTAGGACTTACATTTGCAGTTCACGACGGAAGAAAGCATGTTCCCGTATATGTTACGGAGGATATGGTCGGACACAAGCTTGGAGAGTTTGTTGCAACAAGAACCTATCGCGGACACGGCAAGGACGAGAAGAAGTCTAAGGTTAAATAAAAAGAAACTGTTTTAAAACGCACAATTACCCGAGAGGGCAATGCATGAGGATACTCAGGTCTGTCTGTAGCACTTAATGGTGCTATAGCGGATGCGTTTATAAGAAAGGAGAATTTCTATGGCTAAAGGACATAGAGCCCAAATCAAGAGAAAGAGAAATGCACAGAAAGATACCAGACCTTCGGCAAAGCTGTCATACGCAAGAGTTCCGGTTCAGAAGGCATGCTTCGTATTAGACGCTATCAGAGGCAAGGATGTGCAGACTGCACTTGGTATTCTGGAGTACAATCCCAGATATGCTTCAGGACTTATTAAAAAGCTGCTTCAGTCAGCAATCGCAAATGCTGAGAATAACAACGGTATGAATCCTGAAAATCTTTATATTGCAGAGTGCTACGCAAATGAAGGACCTACCATGAAGAGAGTAAAACCCAGAGCACAGGGCAGAGCTTACAGAATCTTAAAGAGAACAAGCCATATTACCGTAGTGCTTGACGAGAAGAAGTAGGAAAGGAGCATATACAATGGGACAGAAAGTTAATCCTCACGGACTTAGAGTTGGTGTTATTAAAGAGTGGGATTCCAAGTGGTACGCTGACAGAGAGTTTTCAGATTATCTTGTAGAAGACTACAATATCAGAAAGTGCCTTAAAAAGAAATTATACAATGCGGGTGTTTCAAAGATTGAAATCGAGAGAGCATCTGACAGAGTAAAGGTTATTATTTATACAGCAAAGCCCGGTGTTATCATCGGAAAGGGCGGAGCTGAGATTGAGGTTACAAAGCAGGAGCTTACCAAGATGACCGGCAAAAAGGTTCTTATTGATATCAAGGAGATTAAGAGACCTGATAAGGATGCTCAGCTTGTTGCAGAGAATATCGCCCAGCAGCTTGAGAATCGTGTTGCTTTCAGACGTGCCATGAAGTCATGCATGGGCAGAGCCATGAAGGCCGGCGCACAGGGCATCAAGACTGCATGCTCGGGACGATTGGGCGGAGCTGATATTGCGCGTACTGAGTTCTACAGCGAGGGAACTATTCCCCTTCAGACCCTGAGAGCAGATATCGATTATGGCTTCGCAGAAGCAGATACAACCTATGGTAAGGTAGGAGTTAAAGTTTGGATTTATAAGGGCGAGATACTTCCTACAAAAGGAAATCAGACGGAAGGGAGCGATAAATAAATGTTAATGCCTAAGAGAGTTAAACGTCGTAAACAGTTCCGTGGTACGATGGCGGGAAAAGCATCAAGAGGCAATACACTCACATATGGTGAGTATGGTCTTGTTGCTCTTGAGCCTTGCTGGATTAAATCTAATCAGATTGAAGCAGCACGTATTGCGCTTACCCGTTATACAAAGCGTACCGGTCAGGTATGGATAAAAATTTTCCCTGACAAGCCTGTAACCGCAAAGCCCGCTGAAACCCGAATGGGTTCAGGAAAAGGTGCTTTGGAGTATTGGGTGGCAGTTGTTAAGCCCGGACGTGTAATGTTTGAAATTACCGGTGTTCCTGAAGAGCAGGCCCGTGAGGCATTACGTCTTGCTATGCATAAGCTTCCCTGCAAGTGCAAAATCGTTTCTAAGGCAGATTTGGAAGGCGGTGTATCATAATGAAGTCAAATAAGTTTGTAGAAGAATTAAGAAGCAAGTCTGAAGATGAATTAGCTCAGGAGCTTGTAGCTGCAAAGAAGGAGCTTTTCAATTTAAGATTCCAGAACGCTACCAATCAGTTGGATAATACTGCAAGAATTAAAGAGGTAAGAAAAAATATTGCACGTATTCAGACTGTAATCACCGAAAAGGCAAGAGCTTAAGCGGCGGGGAAAGGAGAATCTATCGTGGAAAGAAATTTAAGGAAGACACGTACCGGCAAGGTTGTTAGTAATAAAATGGATAAGACCATAGTTGTTGCAATCGAGGAGCATGTAAAGCATCCTCTTTACAACAAGGTTGTAAAGAGCACCTATAAGCTGAAGGCTCATGATGAAAACAACGAGTGCAACATCGGGGATACCGTTAAGGTTATGGAGACAAGACCCCTTTCTAAGGATAAGAGATGGAGACTTGTAGAGATAGTAGAAAGAGTTAAATAGTTTAGTGTCGTTTAACGGCAAAGGAGGAAAATCATGGTTCAGCAGGAAACCCGACTTAAGGTTGCCGATAATACCGGTGCTAAGGAATTGCTTTGCATCAGAGTTATGGGCGGCTCTACTAGAAGATATGCACATATTGGCGATGTGATTGTTGCTTCCGTTAAAGATGCAACACCCGGCGGGGTTGTAAAGAAGGGTGATGTTGTTAAAGCAGTAGTTGTCCGTACTGTTAAGGGCACGCGCCGAAAGGATGGTTCTTATATCAGGTTTGACGAGAACGCAGCAGTTATTATCAAGGATGACAAGACCCCCAGAGGAACCCGTATCTTTGGACCGGTTGCAAGAGAGCTTCGTGAGAAACAGTTTATGAAAATAGTTTCTCTGGCTCCGGAAGTTTTATAAGGAGGTTGCCAAATGTCAACATTAAAGATTAAGAAGGGTGATACCGTTAAGGTTATCGCCGGTAAAGACAATAACGCAGAGGGAAAGGTTCTTTCTGTGGACGCTAAGAAGGGCAGAGTTGTCGTTGAGGGCGTCAATATGATTACCAAGCACACCAAGCCTTCACAGAGCAATCCCAACGGGGGAATTGTTCAGAAGGAGGCTCCTATTGATATTTCAAATGTCATGCTTCTTGTAAACGGCAAAACTACCAGAGTCGGCTTCAGGGTAGAGAACGGCAAGAAGGTTCGTTTTGCAAAGTCAACAGGCGAAGTAATCGACTAATCAGCAGGAAGGAGGAGAAAAACGTGAGCAGATTGAAAGATTTGTACAATGATGAAATCGTGGCAGCAATGACTAAGAAGTTCGGATATAAAAACATTATGGAAGTTCCGAAGCTTGATAAGAT
>JAJQGF010000293.1 GCA_021200695.1 Lachnospiraceae bacterium | reverse complement strand
GTAATAGATAGAATATTTAACATATATGAAGGGGGAGTTCGTTATGGAATAAAGGCTGCAGAGATATTTTATTCCGGAACGACATATTTTGCAGCATCATTGATATTTATTATTACTATACTTACTGCATTTTACAGAAAAAGGAACACAATATATATTGCTGCATCACTGCTGATGCTTGTTATGACGTTAAGAAGCAAAGCATTTGGGGCTGCCTTATGCTATATGTGTCTTGTTTTTTTTATATTTAAAATAAGAAAAAAAATAAAAATATGGCATATAGCAGCTTTTGGGATTTTTGTTATTGATGTTGCATGGAATAATATATACTTTTATTATGTTTTATTGGCAGGAAAATCCGCCCGCAGCGTAATGACATTGACGAGCTTACAGATTCTAAAAGATTATTTTCCGATAGGAACAGGCTTTGGGACTTATGCATCTCATGCTGCTGCCGTGTCGTATTCCCCTGTGTATGTTATGTACGGGTTTCAGGATATATGGGAATTAAGTAATCAGAATGTCGATGCCTTTTTTGATGATACATTTTGGCCTATAATCATAGCTCAGACAGGATTTATAGGAATAATATCCTATTTGATTGTATTGTGGAATGTTATAAAAAAATGTTTTAATTTATGGGAAATAAACAGGTATTTTTATGCGGCAGCTTTGTTTGTGATAGCCTATTTATTAATATCATCAATCGGAGAGCCGGCATTTAACAATTCAATATCAATACCGTTAGCTGTCAGTCTTGGTGTTATTTTCAGAATTTCGGCTACAAACAGGGAAGATTATCAAAGATTAGCTGAAGTAAACGTGAGTGTATGAGTAAAAAACCGAAGGGGTTTATATATGGATAATAAAAAAATTACAATAGTCATTGCAATTTATAACATTGAGAAAAAATTGGATACATGTATAAAAAGCATAGTGACACAATCATATCGAAATCTTGAAATAATATTGATTGATGATGGTTCAACAGATAAGTGCTCTGATATATGTGAAAAGTGGAGAGGAAGAGATAACAGAGTCAAGGTTGTTCACAAACAGAATGCGGGGCTTGGAAATGCGCGAAATACGGGTATTGAGAATGCAACAGGCGAATATATATGGTTTGTAGATGGAGATGATTATATAGAAGCAAATGCGGTAGAAAGGCTATATGCTTCATTAGAAAAGGAAAAACCGGATATTGTAATATTTGGTTTCAAAACTATAGACCAAAATGGAAAAGTTATTTCAGAGATTATTCCTAATACAGGGAGAATGTCGTATGAGGGAGAAGCTGTTCAGAGGGAGCTTTTGCCAGATTTAATTTCCCCGAATTTAGATACAGGTTATGCAACTGATTTACATATGAGTGCATGGGCCTCGGTATATTCAACAAAACTGATTAGAGAAACTAGTTGGAAATTTGTGTCAGAAAGAGAATTTATAGCGGAGGACGTCTATTCTTTGCTAGAGCTATATCAATATGTTAATAAGGTTGTAATTTTAAAGGAAGGCTTATATTGCTATTGCTTTAATGAAAATTCGATTACGCACACCTTCAGACCAGACAGATATAACAAAATATTACAGTTTTATCAGGCATGCTTAAGACTTTGGAAAAAAAACAACTATATAGTAAAGGTGAAGGATAATTTATCATATCCTTATATGTCTTTTACAATTGCGGCAATGGAACAAATTGTAGCATCTGAAATGTCGTTATTCGGAAGATACAAAGAAATTAAAGAAATTATTTTGGAACCTACCCTGCAGGAAACTGCTAAAACATTGAAAGATAGTAAAGTCTCTATACAGTGGAGAGTATTATGCAGGTTAATTGTTAAAAAGAGGATTTTATTGTGCTTTGCGCTATTAAGATATAAGTCGAGGTTAAAAAAATGAAAAAAATATGCATTATTATTCCATACAATTATCCTGTCCCACCAATACTTGGAGGAGCGGTTGAAACGCTTGTACAGTTTCTGGTTGAAGAAAATGAAAAAACACCTTTTTTTGAATTTACAGTTCTGGCGACATATGACAAAAAACTTACAGATATAAAGATTTCGTATGAGCATACAAGGTTTATTTATTATAAACGATATAAATATCTGGATGCCGTTTGGGAATTTATTTATAGAGCTATCAAAAAGGTATTTCATGTTTATATACCGTTTTCAGCAAGGTTTGTTGCTATTCTAAAACATTTAAAGAAGAATG
This sequence comes from Lachnospiraceae bacterium, assembly GCA_021200695.1. Lineage (GTDB taxonomy): Bacteria > Bacillota > Clostridia > Lachnospirales > Lachnospiraceae > Acetatifactor. Next base: position 1,782 of record JAJQGF010000293.1, on the reverse strand, counting down.
CAGGAGAATATGATTATGTTTTGTTTGAAAGCGGACTGACTTATATGCTGCCGCTTGTTGCCAAAGTATATCCTAAAGAAAAAATATTGAACCATATACATTGGCCAGGAGACGGAAATGAAAGAATAGATAATAGCTTTGCATATCTCATTTCTGTAAGTCAGTTTTGTGCGAATAAATGGAAATCGGCAACAAATCGGCAGGACGATGCAATCTTTATATTGAAAAATTGCTGTAATGATGAAGCATTTAATAAAAAATTAGACAAAGAAGGGGCAGACAAACTTCGCAAAGAATTAAATATTGGTTATAATGACCATGTGGTCACGTTTGTGGGAAGAATTATTCCTGGTAAGGGTATAAAGGAATTGTTGCTTGCCCTGCAAAGGACGAAAACAGACAACATTGTTTTGATTGTAATAGGTAAAGCAAATTTTGGATTAAATAAAACGACATCTTTTGAAAATGAAATTATCAGACTTATTGAAAGCAGCAAGGTCAGGGTTATAAAAAGGGGATTTGTACCTAATAGCGAGTTATATAAATATTATAATATAAGTGAACTTGCAATAACACCATCAATAATGGAAGACCCGGCTCCTGTTGCAAATATTGAGGTGATGACCTCTGGAACACCGGTAATTACAACAAACAGAGGTGGTATAAGGGAATACGTTGGAGATGTGGCATTAGTTATAGACATAGATGATAATTTTGTCAATAAATTGGCATGTGCGATTGATGAATTATTGGTTGATTCTGAAAGAAGAACTGAAATGATTCAAAGAGGACTTCAAACTGCGGGGAATTATACTAGAAAACATTATTTAGAGAGTTTTGTTTCTATAATAGAAAGTATTGAGATAAAAGAAAACTCACAATATGTTCAGGAGATAAATAGTGAAAGGAAAATATAAAAACTTATCGGGAAATATCATATTGTTTTCTATAAGCTCATTTGGACATAAGCTTTTAGCTTTTTTGCTTATACCGCTATATACGAATTTTCTGTCTACTGAGCAGTATGGAACGATTGACCTGATAGGTACTACGGTGAATCTGCTTGTACCGTTATTTACATTAAATATTTCGGAAGCAGTAATGCGTTTTACCATTGATGACAAGGAAAATGATGGCTATTTAACGGTTGGGGCAAGAACAATAATTGTTGGCTCATGTATTTTAGCATGTTTACTGACAGCAATATATTTTGTCCCGGCATTGTCAGTATATAAAGCTTATTATGGATGGATTTTTATTATATATTTGGCAAATTCTATATATGTGCTTGAGCAGAACTATCTGCGTGCAACCGATAATATTTCAATTATGGTAACCGCAAGCCTTATAAATTCTGCGGTTATGCTTGTTCTGGATGTAGTGCTGATTGCAGTTTTTAAATGGGGTATAAACGGATACTATATTGCGATGCTGTTGGGACTTGGATGTTCATCGCTATTTATGGATTTTAAGTTGAAGCTTCATAAACACATACATTTAAGAAGCAGCAATGTTAAAATAAGAAAAGAGTGTTTTGCTTATTGTATACCTACTATTTTTACTGCACTTGCATGGTGGGCAAATTCAGGCATTGACAGGTATTTTGTAACAGGAATATGCGGGGTAGACCAGAACGGTATTTATTCAATTTCATATAAAATTCCAACAATGTTGGGAATATTTCAAAATATATTTAATCAGGCATGGATTCTTTCAGCAATAACGGAATTCGACCGGAATGATTCGGATGGATTTTTTGGAAAAACATATGAAATGTATAAT
>JAJQGF010000097.1:2666-4024 GCA_021200695.1 Lachnospiraceae bacterium | reverse complement strand
GCGCAATGGCAAAGGGAAATGTGACGATAGACGGAGTGGAATATTATTTTGACGAGACCACAGGAATATTGCAGTAGAACAAAATAACAGCAAAATAACAGAAAAAGGGCGCATGGGACGGAAGGTTAACCATGCGCCCTTTTTCTGCGAAAATATTGCGAAAAAAATTGGGTTATTGGAAGTTATATAAAATTCACGAAAATGTAATTGAAAAAACTAGGCTGATAGCATAAAATATAGCTAGGAAAGTATGATTTATTCAAGAATTAGCCAAACTAACAAAGGAGGTGTTATTATGGCAACTTCAAGCATTACTAAGAATTTTATTATTGACAGTGATCAGGTGGAAACATTTGTCAATGCTCTGGAAGCGTCTGCAAATGATAAGACACCTCGCGTTCCTGTGAATTTGACATATTTACAGGGGGCTGACCAGATATTAAAATTTATGGAGAGAAGGAAGAAAACGGATGCAGCCAGCAAATAATTTTATGGTTTTGAACATCCGTGAGTATTTGAAAGACGAGAAACTCGGAGAGGAACATTTAAGACAGCTCCTTTCCGAGTTTTCATGTCCGTTAAACCCGGATGTTGAACGATTTTTGAAAGAACAGTCAATCAAATTTGCCAAGAAACATCAAGCAGTAACATATCTGCTGTTGTCATTAGATGATGCTGCATTACTTGGCTATTTTTCCATTACAATTAAACCACTTGTTGTAAATGGAAAGCCATTTAGTAATACTGTTAAACGCAAATTAGCAAGATTTAGTGAGCTTAATAGTAACGAACAGTTTAATCTGGCAGCATATTTGATTGCACAGCTTGGTAAGAACTTTAGTGAAAATGTGAAAGGCAGAATTACAGGAACAGAGTTGTTGGAAGCAGCTATGACACAAGCAAGGCTATTGCAGTATCAAGCTGGTGGCAATTAGTGAACAGCAGATGCATGACTATGGCTATACATGGAAGGGAATGCTGCCCCTTAGCAAAGAGAGGGCTGCAGGTGGACAGCCTGCTCCAAGAGGCCGATGCAAGATCACGAAATGAATTTGTAAATCAGGCTCTTAAATTTTATATAGGATATCTGATTTGAAAATTTGCTGTTATTTTTTATGAAAATGATATATAATAGACCTTGTAAACGGCATAAATTGGGCATTTTTGCTGGATTTTATTGACATCATAAAAGAAATGCCCTATACTACAAATATTATTTGCAGCAGTTGTATGAATTATTGTAACGTAACAAAACTGAATATGGAGAAAAAGAGATGAAAAAAGAAAAAGAAAGAACTGCTTTTGGCATGGATTTTGAGAAGTTTTGTCAGCTTGACACAGAGTGTAATGGCTTTAAT
>JAJQGF010000097.1:0-2656 GCA_021200695.1 Lachnospiraceae bacterium | reverse complement strand
ATCAAATTCATGGCGAAGATGAATCTTTCAGCGCCTTTCTAAAAAAAGGTAGCGAATCGTTAAAAAATAGTCCTATGATTCGTGGAAAATTGTGCTAAGGAGAACGGCATTGATAGAAGAATTACAGAAAGAGAATGGCAAGAAGATATACAAATATAAAGAGCCTTCCCGAGAAGAAAAATTTGAATTTCTAGCTAATATGTCAGATATATTTGATGATTATTTAGAGAGCCTTGGATTTGATACCGAAAAAGTGTCCTATGATTATAAATTGATTAATGAAGTCTTTATCCGAATTGATAAACGTAAAGATTATTTTGTTATCTATCATGACGAGACTTACATTAATGAAGTACGTGAGGCGGCACTTTTAGGATATTGGATACTTAAGTTTAAGCCGTTTAACATTAATTCGGCAGAACAGTTAGATTATAACATTAATATTAACTGTGGGTTTGCAGCATATGTAATCTTTTGTGCGGTTGATGAATGTGTTAAACGCAGAACCAAAGGGAAGCAAAGCATTGAGTTGAGTGAAGAGTATATTGAAAAGTTTAAATATGCGCTCAAGTTTTGGGATATAGGTAAAGAAGCAATGATGCTTATTGCCGAGACTTTGTGTGAGCATGTAATGAGTACAAAGGGAGAAAGTGCATGTTAGATTTCTTTAACACACTGTCTGACTTGCTTGAGTCAGATTTGGTACAAGGAAATGTTAGTGTTATTGTGATAAGTTTGATAATTATTATTGCAGTAGTTAGTTTTTTAACATGGATTTTTTGCACCAAGGTTTTTTTGCAGATTAAATTGAATCAAGCGGCGGCTAAGGAGCAAAAATTTGCAGAAATGCAAGTAAAGATTCAAGACTTGGAACAGAAAAATCATGAATTGACAGAACAATTAAAAAAGTATAATTTTGAGAAAGCATTGGATTATAAAGCGACAACAGCTTTTGAAGATTCAGCATTAAATCAGTTCAAACGACAGAAAAAGTATGAGTAGAAATGCTTCTACTTTTTTTGTTCTATACAAGGAGGACACATGCCCAAACTAATCTTACGTTGTAACTACTTAAAGAATGCCCCTCCTTCACATCTTGCAAATTACATGAATTACATCAGTACCCGTGAAGGTGTGGAAAAGGTTACAGATACTACTGCACAGCTTCCGGCAACGGTGAAACAGAAAGAACTGATACAGGATATTCTAAATCGAATTGAGGATGCCAAGCGAATGCATGAGTATTATGACTACATTCAGAAACCCACAAGGGAGAATGCCTCAGAGTTTATCACACAGGCATTGGAAAACAATCTCGACCTCATTGCCAAAAAGAAAAATTATATGGATTATCTTGCAAACAGACCGGGTGTGATATGGATCAATGTCATCAGTCTAAGGAGAGAAGATGCAGAAAGGCTTGGATATGACAGTGCGGCCCAGTGGCAGGCATTACTTAGGAGCAGGGTGCAGCTTTTGTGTGAGAATTATAAGATAGACAGCAGAAATCTGAAATGGTATACGGCATTTCATAATGAATCTCATCATCCCCATGTGCATCTGGTAGTTTATTCCACGAAACCATCCGAGGGGCATCTGACGAAGAATGGTATCGAGGCCATGCGTTCAGCCTTTGCACATGATATCTTCCGTCAGGAATTTATGAGTATTTATGAAAAGAAAACGAAACAAAGAGATGAGATGAAGGAGCAGGCAAATAAAAGTCTGCTTTTTTTATTGCAGCAGATGGAACGTGGTGTCTGTCACAACTGGAAGTGTCATTCTTTGCGAGAAGGGGAACGCTGTATGAATCAGCAGACCATCATAACATCGTGTTCGCAGGAGTGGATAAAGAGGGAAATATCCGACATGTACATAAAAAGGGTACCTGCTCCGATGGAAGGAGCTTTCGTATGAATGAGGACGGTTCGGATTCGTCCTATGGATTTGGATATGCAGGGAAAGGAAACAAACTCTATGTATTCGAAGCCCCGATTGATTTTTTATCTTTTCTGACCTTGTATCCGAAGAACTGGCAGGAGCAGAGCTATATTGTGTTAAACGGAGTGTCAGAACATGCCATGCTGCAGATGCTATCAGACTATCCCAATCTGGATACGGTTGTGCTATGTCTGGACGCAGACGTGGCAGGTATTGAAGCCTGCGGCAGATTAGGAGAAATCCTTGTAAAAAACGGATACAACAATATTCAGGAATTAAAATCTGCCTGTAAGGATTGGAATGAAGATTTAAAGGACTTTTGTGGAGAGGATGCAATACCGGCACAGGAGCATCCAAAGATTGTGGAATGTGCAGAATGGATATCCGTGTTAAAAACGGTAGCAGAAAGTATAGACATCAAGTATGCCACCAAGGAAAGCATCTGTCGCTATTATCAGGATATCTATGACGAACTGAAAAAAGGAACTGACAGAACACATTTGGAGGATGCCTTTGACGGTCCGGGGATGTTGATGACAGGAGTGCTGGTACAGTGTATGGAAAAAGAAGGTGCAGAGCTTGGAAAGGAAACCAGTACAGGGGATATCCTTGAGAATCTGAAAAGGAGATACCGGCCTCACAGGGATAAAGGTAATTTATATACCCGTATCCGTAATATCCAGAAAGCCTTTGAAGAAGTGATGGAGGTGTATGA
>JAJQGF010000331.1 GCA_021200695.1 Lachnospiraceae bacterium | reverse complement strand
TACCACAGCATTTTAACAGAGCTCTGTTTTCCTTTCTTACAGGAGCGCCTCCGCCTGTAGAAATAATCCTCGCATATCTCCTTGTGCTTATCTCCTCTAAAAGCTCTGTCTCCTTTTCTCTGAAATATTCCTCGCCCTTCTCCTCAAAAATATCAGATATTGCTTTGCCCTCTTTACGCTCAATAAGCTTATCAGTATCCTCCACAGGCATCCGCAGTCTGTATGAAAGCCTCACTCCAAGCGTAGTCTTTCCGCTTCCCATAAAACCTATCAGAATAATATTATCCTTCATTTTCTTCTCCACTAAAAGCTTTAACTCCTTAAGCTTTAATTTTCCTAAGCATCTCTGAGTAAACCCTGCCGGCAAGCTCATCTGAAACGCTTCTCCCGGTCCAATATTCGTAGGCAATTATACCCTGATATAAAAGCATTTTATATCCGCAGAATGCCCTGCCGCCCTGAGCTCTCACAAGCCTCATAAACCTTGTCTCAAGCGGATTAAAAATCAAATCATAGCCTGTGTGAAGCTTTTTATAGAACTCCTCCTCCTCAATAACTGCCTCCTCCGTATTGGGAGACATGCCTACGCTTGTCGCCTGAATTGCAAGATATTTTTTGTCGGGAATTCTTCCGTATTCGGATAATGGAAGCGCTTTTACAAGCTCCCTGCCTGCATACCCGTTCACCTCGTCCGCAATCTTCCGGGCTCTGTCTTCAGTGCGATTCAATATTATTATGCTTTCCGCACCCTTCTCGCACAAAAGCATTGCCACGGCCCTTGCCACTCCGCCTGCACCGAGAAGCAACACCTCCTCACCCTCAACATTTACCCCATCCTCACACATTGCACGGTACAGACCCGGCATATCCGTGTTGTATCCCTTGAAGCCGTTGTCTGTGCGTACCAAAGTATTTACCGCGCCTATTCTCTTCGCAAGGGCATCAATGTCAGCAAGATAAGGAATCACCTCGCTCTTATACGGAACTGTTACATTTAATCCAAGGAAATTAAGTGCCCATGCACCCTTCAAAGCATCCCCTACAAGGCCGCTGCCTACATGAAGCGGCACATATGCAAGATTTTCGCCCATAATATCTGCAAGCGTGTTATGTATTACCGGCGACATTGTGTGCTCGACCGGATTACCTATGAGCCCGCATACTCGCGTATATCCGTTTATCTCCATATGACCCGTCACCCCAATTCCTCCATACTTTTATGATAAAAAAACAGAACTATTTTTTCAAGATATCTTTTAAGCACAATCTGTATTTCCTCTTTTGAATCAATCGGCTTTGTGAGATAGGTTCTTATTCCTGCTTTTTTTGCCCCCCAGACATCAGTAAAAAGCTGGTCGCCCACAAAAATTGTGCTGTCCGGTCCGGTTCCAAGCTTTTCCATAGCTTTTAAATAACCTGACTGCGCCGGCTTTCCTGCTTTAAAAATATACTGCGAGCCCACTCTGTCGTTAAAGGATTTTACTCTGGGCTCCTTGTTGTTGGACAAAAGAACCGTCTTAAACCCAATACCATGCAGTCGTTTAAAAAGCTCCACTGCCCTGTCGTCCGCCGGCGCGCCATGCGGAACAAGCGTATTGTCTATATCAAAGATAATTCCGCGAAAGCCTTTTTCATACAGAATTTCATAGTCTATTTCATAAGCTGATTTCTCCTCATAATCAGGATAAAAACATTCAAACATACTTATTCGTCCTTATCAAAAAATCATCTCCGGTTCAGAGCCGCATCTTAAAATCTCCATAATCAAATGTCCGTATGACGCTGCATTCACCGTCTTCGTCCTCCAATACAATATCGGGAAGTCTCATTCCGTTAAAGGTATTGTTTTTAACCATCGTATATATTGCCATATCGCCTAGTTCAAGCTGCATACCACATTTAAGCGGCTCATCAAAGGAATAATCTCCTATAATGTCTCCTGCCAGACAGGTAGGTCCCGCGAGGCGGTAAGTATATTTTTTCTCCTTCGGCATGCCTGAACCTTCAAGCGGCGGCCGATAAGGCATTTCAAGCACATCAGGCATATGACACGCCGCTGATGCATCCAGAACCGCTGTATTGATTCCGTTTTGAACAATTTCAAGCACTGTTGTCCTGAGAACACCCGAATTCAATGCAACTGCCTCTCCCGGCTCAAGATACACTGAGACGCCGTATTTCTCCCGAATTCTGTTTATACAGCTCTTAAGAGTATCTTTGTCATAGTCAGCTCTTGTAATATGATGTCCCCCGCCGAAATTTATCCATTTCATCCTATAAAGCCACGGTGCAAATCTCTCCTCCACAGCATGAAGCGTAACCGCAAGAGCGTCCGAATTCTGCTCACAGAGAGTATGAAAATGCATGCCCTCAACACCCTTCATAAGCTCTCCGGATGTCTGCTGTTCAGCTATGAGAAGCTGCCCGGCGGTTACCCCGAGACGTGAACCCGGTGCACAGGGGTCATAAATTGCATGCTCCTCCTGCGTAGAACACTCAGGATTTATACGAAGCCCTACACTCCTGCCCTTTTCAATAACAAGGCTTTTATATTTTGCGAGCTGAGTGGGAGAATTAAATACAATATGGTCGCAAAGTCCGGCTATTTCCTCCATCTCCTCCTCACGATACGCAGGAGAAAATATGTGGTTTTCCTTTCCCATCTCTTCTCTGCCAAGCCTTGCCTCATACAATCCGCTTGCAGTCGTTCCGTCAAGATACTCTCCTATTAACGGATAAAGAGCATACATGGAGAACGCCTTCTGAGCCAGTAAAATTTTACACCCTGTACTGTCACTTATACTCTTAAGCTGCCTGAGATTATCCACAAGTCCTGATTTCTGAATAATATAGCAGGGGGTTCTGAGTTCACTTCGCTTCATCCTGTCTCCTTTAATCCACTAATTCGGGCTCCTCACTGATTTTCCACGGAAGCCCCCATTTGTTCAGGGCATCCATGAAGGGGTCCGGGTCAAACTCCTCTATATTATATACACCCGGTCTCTTCCAGCTTCCATTCATTACCAGCATTGCACCTATCATTGCCGGCACTCCCGTGGTATATGCTACGGCCTGAGAGCCAACCTCCTTATAACACTCCTGATGGTCGCAGGTATTATAAATATATAATTTCTTCTCTGCTCCATCCTTTTTGCCTATAAAGATACAGCCAATATTAGTCTTTCCCTTAGTTCTGGGTCCCAGAGACGCCGGCTCCGGAAGCACGGCCTTCAAAAACTGCAGCGGTACAATCTCCCTTCCCTCATACATATTCGGCGCTATAGATGGAATTCCGCAATTTTAAAGGCAGTTTAAGTGTGAAAGGTAGCTTTGTCCAAATGTCATAAAGAAACGTATCCTCTTAATACCCGGTATGTTTAAAGCAAGGGATTCTATCTCCTCATGGTGCAGAAGATACATGTCCTTTTCCCCTATTTCGGGGAAATTATATACTCTCTTTATTTCCATAGGCTCGGTTTCAACCCATTTTCCATTCTCCCAATACGAGCCCTTTGCAGACACCTCACGTATATTTATCTCAGGGTTAAAATTTGTTGCAAAGGGATAGCCATGGTCTCCCGCATTGCAGTCAAGGATATCAATATAGTTAATTTCATCAAAATAATGCTTAAGCGCATATGCAGAGAATACACCTGTCACTCCCGGGTCAAAGCCGCTGCCCAGAAGCGCTGTGGTTCCCGCCCTCTCATATTTCTCGCGGTAAGCCCACTGCCATTTGTATTCAAATTTAGCGGTATCCTCCGGCTCATAATTGGCAGTATCCACATAATGCACTCCTGTCTCCAGACACGCATCCATTATTGTCAGGTCCTGATATGGCAGTGCAAGATTAAGAACCACCTCAGGCTTCACCTCGTTTATCAGCTTTACAAGCTGCGGCACATCATTAGCATCCACTCTGGCAGTTGTAATACGCGTGGCTGTGGTACCTTCAAGCTTTTCCTTTAACGCATTGCATTTTTCAACCGTACGGCTGGCAATACATATTTCATCAAAAACCTCACTGTTCTGACA
>JAJQGF010000243.1 GCA_021200695.1 Lachnospiraceae bacterium | reverse complement strand
ATTTTAAACTTTATTTTTCATTTTTCATTTTGTTTTTCAATTTATTGTTACAAGCTTTTGAACACAATGATTGGTGTTCTTTTCCACGCTTTGATTTTAACATGGTCAATTTTTTAACAATTTTTCTCAATATAGCGCTTTTTGCCCTTGTTAATTATAGACAAATATGATAGACTTAAATAAGTAAAAATATACATTATTCACTAATGTTATATAAATAATATAGGTAAAAGGAGAAACGATATGGCAAAAGAAATGATTGCAATGATTTTGGCCGGCGGACAGGGTTCCAGACTATATGCCCTCACCCAGAATCTGGCTAAGCCTGCAGTTCCGTTTGGCGGGAAATATCGTATTATTGATTTCCCTCTGTCGAACTGCGTCAACTCCGGCATTGACACTGTAGGTATACTGACCCAGTATCAGCCACTCGTATTAAACGAATACATAGGAAACGGGCAGCCTTGGGATTTAGACCGTCTGTACGGCGGTGTTCATGTACTGCCACCATATCAGCAGGCATCCGGCTCTGACTGGTATAAAGGAACGGCTAACGCCATTTATCAGAATCTTTCTTTTATAAGACGTTATGACCCTCAATATGTCATTATACTTTCAGGAGACCAGATTTGCAAGCAGGATTACAATGATTTTCTTAAATTCCACAAGGAAAAGGGTGCAGAATTCAGCGTTGCCGTCATGGAGGTGCCGTGGGAGGAGGCCTCACGCTTCGGCCTTATGGTTACAGATGATAACAGCCAGATAACAGAATTTCAGGAAAAACCAAAAGAGCCCAAATCAAACCTTGCCTCAATGGGAATATATATATTTAACCGCGATGTCCTTGAAAAATATCTCACCGAGGATGAAGCCAATCCTGAATCATCAAATGATTTTGGAAATGATGTTATTCCCGCTCTTCTCCGTGACAATCGCAAGATGTTTGCATACCGTTTTGACGGATATTGGAAGGATGTCGGAACAATCTCCTCCCTCTGGGAAGCAAATATGGAAATTATGGACCCCGAACACAGCGGAATCAACCTCTTTGATGATGATTGGAAAATTTACAGCCGCAACAGCGGCCTTACCGGTCATAAGGTCGGCTCTGCAGCGGTCGTTGAAAATGCCATGATTACCGATGGCTGCCATATTGACGGCACTGTTAATCATTCCATACTCTTTGCAGGCGTTACGGTCGAAGCCGGTGCCGAAGTGCATGATGCTGTTGTAATGGGCAATACAATTATAAAGGCAGGTGCAAAGGTCAGTCATTGTATCATCGCTGAAAATGTAATAATCGGCCAGAATGCTACGGTAGGCGAGATGCCTATTGGCGGTGAAAACGGGGTTGCCACGGTTGGACCTGGTGTGAAAATCGGAGACAATGCAGTCATCGGTCCCAAAGCTATGATTAATTCTGATGTAAAGGATGGTGAAACTCAATGGTAAATTCAAATCAAGATGCATTAGCCATTATCTTCCCTAACAGCTATGATAATGAAGTGTCCTCTCTGGTAAATGAACGAATTATGGCATCCATACCCTTTGCAAGCCGTTATCGTATCATTGACTTTTTGCTTTCCAGCTTTGTAAACTGCGGTATAGACAATATATCCGTTATTGTACGCAAGAATTACCGTTCTCTTATGAGGCATCTGGGAAATGGACGCGAATGGGATTTGGCCCGCAAAAACGGCGGCCTTAATATAGTTCCTCCCTTTGCAGAAAAGACCGTCAAGGTATATAACGGCCGTGTTGAAGCGCTTGCGAGCATTATTGAATTTTTAAAGGGTCAGAAGGAAAAATACGTATTTATTTCCGATGCCAATATAGCTGCAAACTATGATTTCAATGCAATGATTGAGGCACATGAGGCATCAGGCGCAGATGTTACAATCGCCTACAAGGAGGAGCCGATTCCCTATGGATTTATGAATCTCCAGCCTACAATGACTACTGATTTATATTATACACTTTCACTTGAGGATAGCCGTGTTACCGAGATTCAGACCAACCCTAAGGAGTACGGTCCCCAGAATCTTTCGCTTAATATCTATCTCATAGGCAGAGAGCTTCTGATAAAGGAAATTGAGAGAGCATACGCAAGCGGTTATGTTTATTTTGAAAGGGATATACTTTCTCCTCAGCTTAATTCCCTTAAGGTATTCGGATATAAATACGAAGGCTATGTATCCCGCATAAGCGATATGGTAAGCTATTTTACTGAAAATATGAAGCTTCTTGATGATAAAAACCTTAATGCACTCTTTGGACGCGCGCCAATCTATACTAAGATTCGTGACGACAATCCTACAAGATACATAGGAAAGTCAAGAGTAAAGAATACTATGGTGGCTGACGGCTGTGTAATTGAGGGTGAGGTTGAAAACTGCATTCTGTTCCGTGGTGTAAAAATCGGAAAGGGTGCCGTTGTCCGCAATAGTATCATTATGCAGGATACTACGATTATGGGTAATGCCGATATAGATTATGTGATAACTGACAAAGAGGTTACAATAGGTTCAGGCAAGGAGTTAAAGGGAAATGCTTCATTCCCCGTATTTGTTCCCGCATACAAGAGTATATAAATACTCCCGTATATTATAGCATATTAAAAAGGCCTTCGGGGGCCAATGTCATTCAGGTAATCACGATTTTATTGATTAAGGGAAAAGTCAGAGGACTTTTCCCTTAATTCATCTTTAACAGCATATCATTTATTAAGTCAGGTCATTTACATTTTTATAATATTTAAACCAACGAAATAAGGATTGCAGCAAACAGCGATTTTTCTTTAATTAATTACTTTATCTCCTTTACATCCTTCTCTAAAAGGCGTCGTGCTATCATAATCTGTCTTCCGCATCCCATACATTTTATCCTGAAATCCGCTCCGGCACGCAACACCTCCCATTCCGCACTTCCGCAGGGATGCTTCTTTTTAAGTTTTACAATATCACCGACATTTATATCCATAATTGCCTCTCATTCCGAAGTGCTGCATATACTCACTTCCATTTTGGTCACATATTTCCCATAACGCTGTCTTTAATAACCCCCATAAACTCCCTTAAAAGATTATTCGGCAGCATAGCAGGATATGACGCAGCCGCAAGCCCTTCAATATGCTGATAGCCTTGTCTTTTTGCAATGCTGCACGCTCTGAATACATGAAAATTATTAGTTACCAAAACAACTCTGTCATTATCCCTGTCAATTAATTCACCGCAGTTAAGCAGGTTCTCATTAGTATTAGCTGATGCATCCTCCACGATAATTCTGTCCTCGGCAATACCGGCATTAATAAGGTATTCCTTCATGCCCTCAGCCTCACTGATTGGTTCGTTCTCGCCCTGCCCTCCTGAAACTATGGCAATGGTTCCTTCATTTTGAGTCAGATAGCTCACAGCGGCATCAAGACGCTTCTGAAGCACATAGCTCGGTCCGTTATCCTTCCATTGTGCGCCAAGAATAATACAATAATCAGCTCCCGGAGATGGCACCGCATCAAAGCTGCCAATTATCATTCCTTCTATTGCGGCAAATATTAAGACTCCCACTATACACACTGTCAAAAACGAAAGCTTAAGCCATTTGGAAATCTTTCCCATAATATCCGGTCTTAGCATCAAATATGACAAGCCGGCAAAAAAAGCAGCCACAACTCCCCAAATAAGAAAAAATTTCGTACCATATCCCATAAAAAGTGCAATCACAACACAATAAATAAATGCAGCAAGCGCAATAAGCCCAAACAATACTGCCGGAATAGTTTTCCTCCTGCCCGTATATCCCCTTTTGTCGAGATATATAACATTTTTGCTCTTTTCACGCGGAATAAGCCGTTCCTTTTTTCCCATTGTAATGTTCCTCTTAAATACAATCAACTCACTGATATTCCGTGATTATCTTCCGTAAATATACTTCTAATTATCATATGTAACAATTTATTCACAAAATAAATTATAGCATATTCCTTATTTGCTCACAACCGCCATAAAGTGTATATTTCTTAAGTTTTTATTTAGAAAATTTGAATATT
>JAJQGF010000099.1 GCA_021200695.1 Lachnospiraceae bacterium | reverse complement strand
TATTACCATTGCAATTATTATTGCAAATATAATAACCACCGCAAGAACGGCTGTAGCAGGTGCCTTTCCGAATACAAACTGTTCAAACAGACTGCTCAAATCCTCCGGAATTCTTGAAATAATGTTGATAACAAGTACAACTGAAATACCATTGCCAACACCATTCTCAGTAATTCTCTCGCCAATCCACATCAGAAACGCGCTGCCCGCCGTTAATGCCACTATAGCCGTAATTACATTAAGGGCATTATACTGAACCAACAGTCCCTGACGGCCAAAGCCGATTGCCATTGCTGTTGCCTGTATAAGTGCAAGCACAACAGTCACATACCTCGTAATGGCAACCATCTTTTTCCTTCCATCCTCACCATCACGCTGCATCTCTTCAAGCTTGGGTATTGCAATAGTTAACAGCTGAATGATAATAGAGGATGTAATATAGGGATTAATGTTCAGCGCCAGAATTGACATGTTCAGAAATGAACCGCCCGTTATGGCATCAAAAAAGCTGAACGCACCGCCTGTCTGTGCAGCAAACCACTCGCTAAAATATGACCTGTCCACTCCGGGCACAGGAAGCTGCGAGCCGATACGAATCACAACAAGCATTGCCAGTGTAAAAAGAACTTTTTTTCTAATCTCTTTTATTTTGAATGCATTTTTGAGAGTTGTAAGCATTACATCACCTCTGCAGTTCCACCAAGAGCCTCGATTTTTTCTTTTGCAGCTGCACTGAATGCATTTGCCTTTACATCAAGCTTTTTGGTAAGTTCTCCATTTCCGAGTATCTTAACTCCATCCCTGGGATTCTTAACAATACCAGCTTCGATTAATGCGTTGACATCTACTGTAGAGCCATTGTCAAAAGACTCAAGCGCATCGATATTTATTGCGACTATTTCCTTTGAGTTTCTGTTAGTAAAACCTCTCTTTGGAATACGTCTGTATAATGGCATCTGACCGCCCTCAAAGCCGGGTCTGGGTGCACCTGAACGGGCCTTCTGTCCCTTGTGTCCCTTACCTGCAGTCTTACCGTTTCCTGAACCGTGTCCACGGCCTCTTCTAAAATTATCACTGTGTACAGAACCTTCAGCGGGTCTTAAATTGGATAATTCCATTCTTAACACCTCCTTATCTGATTATACTTCTTCAACTTTTATTAAATGCCTGATTAGACGAACCTGTCCCTTTGTCGAATCATTATCGGGAAGTACCACTGACTGACCAATCCTGCGGAGTCCCATTGACTCAGCTATTGCTCTGTTCTTAGGTACCGAGCCGATTAAGGATTTCACCAAAGTAACCTTTACCTTCTTATCTGCCATTGCCGTTCTCCTTTCCATACTGTCTGGCACTTATCCTGTCGGGGATAATTTTAACTATTCTTATGCCAGGATTTCCTCAACAGACTTACCACGGCTCTTAGCCACCTCTTCAGGGGACTTAAGCTGACTTAAACCTGATATTGTTGCGAGAACAACATTCTGCTTGTTGTTTGAGCCCAATGACTTGGTACGAATATTTTTAATACCGGCAAGCTCACAAACGATACGTGCAGGGCCTCCTGCTATAATACCGGTACCTTCCGGAGCCTTCTTCAAAAGAACATTAGAAGAACCATACTTGCCGATAAAGTCATGCGTAATTGAGCTGTTCTCGTCAAGCTTAATCTCTACGATATGCTTGAGAGCATCCTCTTTTCCTTTGCGGATAGCCTCAGGAACCTCCTTAGCCTTACCTAAGCCTGCTCCTACATGACCGTTACCGTCGCCGACTACTACCAGAGCTGTAAAACGAACATTGCTTCCACCCTTAACTACCTTAACAACACGCTTAATGGCTACAACCTTGTCGTTTAATTCTAACTGGCTTGCATCTATGATTGTACGTTTCATGGTGTATTCCTCTTCCTTTCCTAGAATTCCAAGCCAGCTTCTCTGGCTGCATCAGCTAATGCTGCAATTTTTCCCTGATATATGAAGCCGCCTCTGTCAAAAACAACTTCCTTGATGCCTTTCTCGATTGCTCTCTTTGCAATTACCGTCCCTAAGTATGCTGCCGCATCAACATTGTTGGTCTTTTCAAGCTCCGCCTTTATATCCTTCTCAAGCGTTGAGGCAGAAACTATTGTATTTCCAACTGTATCGTCGATAACTTGAGCATACATATGATTATTGCTTCTGAATACCGCAAGACGGGGTCTTTCAGCAGTGCCGCTGAAACGGTTACGAATTCTCATGTGCTTTTTTACACGAACTTTTTGTCTTGATTCTTTACTAACCATTTTCATACTCTCCTTATCTGTTATTTCTTACCGGTCTTACCAACTTTACGTCTGATAGTCTCGTCAGCATACTTAATGCCCTTGCCCTTATAAGGCTCGGGTCTTCTCTTGTCTCTGATTTCAGCAGCAAACTGACCAACCTTTTCTTTATCAATTCCCTTAACAGTAATAAGATTCTGACCCTCAACAACGGTCTCGATACCTTCAGGGTCCTCCATCTCAACCGGATGTGAATAACCGAGATTAAGTGTAAGCTTTTTGCCGGATTTTGCAGCTCTGTAGCCAACACCATTTACCTCAAGCTTCTTCTCAAAGCCCTCTGTCACACCGACCACCATATTGTTAATAAGTGTTCTGGTAAGACCATGAAGAGATTTCATCTTCTTTAAATCGTTAGGTCTGCTTACAAGCACTTCAGCCCCTTCGACCTTAATCTCCATTTCAGCGGGTAATACTCTTTCAAGAGTACCCTTAGGTCCCTTTACAGTGACCTTATTATTTTCTGCGACCTCCACAGTAACACCTGCGGGAATCGCGATTGGCAATCTACCTATTCTAGACATGCCCGTACCTCCTATATAATTGGATAATTAACTGTTCCACAGACAACATAAAATCAAACGCTGCGCTTTACAGCTGATTTTATTGCTACCAGACAAATGCAAGAACCTCTCCGCCGACCTGCAGCTCTCTTGCCTTTTTATCTGTTACAACACCCTGATTTGTGGATATGATGGCAATGCCAAGTCCACCTAAAACCTTAGGCAGCTCCTCCTTGCCGGCATAAACACGAAGACCGGGCTTTGATATTCTCTTAATTCCTGAAATAATCTTTTCATTTTTGTCGGCGCCATATTTAAGTGTGATATGAATGTTCTTAAAGTTGCCTTCATCAATTAAATCATACTTCTTAATATAGCCCTCCTCAACAAGAATATCTGCAATAGCAAGCTTCATCCTTGATGAGGGAACATCAACTGTATCATGTTTTGCAGTATTTGCATTACGAATTCTGGTAAGCATATCTGCAATAGGGTCGCTCATAGTCATGATTTAGTATCCTCCTTATTATTTTGACTTGAATCATGATAGTATTTTCTACCAGCTTGATTTCTTAACTCCGGGAATCTCACCCTTGTATGCCAGCTCACGGAAGCAAACTCTGCAGATTCCGTATTTTTTAAGAACAGAATGTGGACGCCCACAAATCCTGCAGCGTGTATAAGCCTGAGTTGAAAACTTCGGTTTGCGCTGCTGTTTAATTTTCATAGATGTCTTAGCCATCAGAATTTACCTCCCACTTATTTAGCAAACGGCATGTTGAACAATCTGAGTAACTCGCGCGCCTCTTCATCGGTCTTGGCGGTTGTAACAAAGATTATATCCATACCTCTTGTCTTATCAATTTTATCAAATTCAATTTCCGGGAAAATGAACTGCTCCTTAATTCCAAGCGCATAATTTCCTCTTCCGTCAAATGAGTCAGGGTTTACTCCTCTGAAGTCACGTACACGGGGAAGCGCCAGATTTACCAGACGGTCAAGAAACTCATACATTTTCTCACCGCGAAGCGTGGTCTTGCAGCCAATCGCCATACCCTCACGGATTTTAAAGTTTGCGACTGATTTCTTTGCTTTTGTAAGAACAGCCTTCTGACCTGTAATAGCTTCCATATCAGCTACTGCATTCTCAAGAAGCTTTGCATTTTCCTTAGCCTCGCCGACACCCATGTTAATAACAACCTTGTCAAGCTTCGGCACTTCCATA
>JAJQGF010000094.1 GCA_021200695.1 Lachnospiraceae bacterium | reverse complement strand
CCGCCTCCTACTATGAATCGGGCATAGGCAGAGGCATGGGCTTCAGAGATTCCTGTCAGGATTTGCTTGGCTTTGTCCATCTTATCCCGGACAGGGCAAGAGAGCGCATTATTGACATTGCATCGACACAGTTTCTGGATGGCAGTGCATACCATCAATACCAGCCATTGACAAAAAAGGGGAATTCTGATATCGGAAGCGGCTTTAACGATGACCCGCTGTGGCTGATTGCCGGAACAAGCGCTTATGTGCGCGAAACAGGTGATACCGCAATTCTCGCACAGCCTGTTCCCTTTGATAATGATATGAGCGTTGCCGCTCCTCTTATTAACCATTTGAAGCGCTCATTTGATTATATCGTAAATCATAAGGGACCGCATTCCCTTCCCCTGATTGGACGCGCAGATTGGAATGACTGCCTTAATCTTAACTGCTTCTCCGAGCATCCCGGCGAGTCCTTCCAGACCTTTGGACCCAGCGAGGGTCCCATTGCTGAATCAGTCTTTATCGCCGGAATGTTTGTAAAATACGGTGAGGAATACGCACAGCTCTGTGAGCTTATGGGCGATAATGAGGAGGCCGGATATGCCAGAGCGGAGGTTGCTTCGATGTACGATGCCATTTTAAAGTCCGGCTGGGACGGCGAATGGTTCCTCCGCGCATATGATGCCAATGGTCAAAAGGTCGGCTCAAGGGAATGCCGCGAAGGACAGATTTATATTGAACCGCAGGGCTTCTGTGTTCTGGCCGGCATAGGCGTCAAAGAAGGCCTCGCTGAAAAGGCCCTTAATTCAGTTAAGGACAGATTGGACACAAAGTACGGTGTAATGCTGCTGCAGCCTGCCTACACCGAATACCACCTTGAGCTCGGTGAAATAACCTCATATCCGCCCGGATACAAGGAAAATGCCGGAATCTTCTGTCACAACAACCCATGGGTATCCATAGCGGAGAGTGTTATAGGCAGAGGCGACAGAGCTTTTGAAATTTACAAAAAGACCTGCCCCGCATACATTGAGGATATCAGTGAAATTCACCGCACAGAGCCATATGTATATTCACAGATGATTGCCGGACGTGATGCAAAATTCCACGGTGAGGCTAAAAACAGCTGGCTCACGGGAACAGCAGCATGGACCTTTGTCAATGTATCGCAGTATATCCTCGGAATCAGTCCCACACATCAGGGGCTCTCAGTGAATCCCTGTGTGCCTGAAAATTTCGGCGATTTCAGCGTTGTCCGCAAATTCAGGGAGGGAATTTATAATATTCAGGTTAATAATCCGAATGGTGTTGAAAAGGGCGTAATTTCAATGACTGTTGACGGAAAGGAAGCCGAGGGTCATATAATTCCATATGAAAAGGGCAAATCGGAATACAATGTTGTAATTACAATGGGATAAGCATGTTTTTAATCTGTCGGCGCTATATGTTATATAGTAATTATGAATGTTTCAGATTACAGATGGGTATAATAACCTTAATCTTATTCTCCGGCAGAAAGGGCATATATTTATGAGGATTTTATTTTATGATACAAAAAGCTATGATGAGACTTCCTTTAATGCAAGTCTCAGCGAGGCCAGATACAATGATATACAGATAGAATATATAAAGTATGATTTGGATTCGAGAACAGCGGCGCTTGCCGACGGCTTTGATGCCGTTTGCGCTTTTGTAAGTTCAGACATAAACGCGCACACAATAACCATTTTACACGAGCATGGCGTCGGACTTATTCTTATGCGTTGTGCCGGATTTAACAATGTTGACCTGGACAAGGCAAATGAGTATGGCATGCGTGTAATGCGCGTACCGGGATACTCTCCCGAGGCAGTTGCCGAACATGCAATGGCGCTTGCACTTTCCGCAAACCGCCGTATTGCAAAAGCATACAATAAGGTTCGCGAAAATGATTTCAGCCTGAGCGGACTTATGGGCTTTAATTTGTATAAAAAAACCGCAGGTATCATCGGCACCGGCAAAATCGGCGCCGCAATGTGCAGGATATGCAATGGCTTTGGCATGAAGGTAATAGCTTATGATGTTTATGAAAATCCTTCTCTTTCAGATTTTGTGACATATGTGTCATTAGACAGGCTGCTTGCAGAGAGCGACCTTATATCTCTGCATTGTCCTCTGTCTGCCTCCACATACCACATGATTAATCTGGATAATATAGTTAAGATGAAGGACGGTGTTCTTCTTGTAAACACTTCGCGCGGCGCTCTTGTTAAGACGGAGGATTTAATAGAGGGCATTCGCATGCACAAATTTTCCGGAGTAGGACTTGACGTATATGAAGAGGAGACCAAGAATGTATTTGAGGACCGTTCAGACGAGATTCTTGAACATTCTACAACCGCAAGACTTCTCTCCTTTCCAAATGTTGTAATAACATCCCATCAGGGCTTTTTCACAAAGGAGGCTCTGACCGCCATAGCTGAGACGACACTTCAGAATTCGCAGGATTACATTATCGGCAGGGAAAGCCCCAATGACGTAAGGTAATAATAAAACAAAAATAAAACAGGAGGCCTGCGGGCTTCCTGTTTTATTTTTGTTTTATTGAATTATTATGCTTGCACAGCTTATGTCCTGGGCAAGGTCATATATTTTTCCCGACTTTAATCCCACTACCTTTGGCCTCATGGCATTTTCAGGATTGTTTGCAACAACCTTCGCTTTTTCTCCGTTAGACAGCTGCACTATGCTGTCAACAGGATACAAAATTACTGTTGCTAAAAAGCTCCTCATGGCATCAATGTCCAGCTCCCCGGTCATTGCCATAATCATTTCCACAGCCTCATTCTTCGGAAATCCGCTCTTATATGGCCTCTCGGTCACAAGCGCGTCATACACATCTGCCACAGATATTATTTTTGCATATTTGTGTATCTTATCACCGCTGACACCCATAGGATAGCCCTTGCCATTCAGCTTCTCATGGTGCTGAAGCACACCCAGCTTTATTCCCTCTGAAAATTCATCCCTCTCCTTAAGTATTTTAAAGCCAAACAGAGAGTGCTGCTTCATCAGTGCAAATTCATCATCATTAAGCTTTCCGGGTTTATTAAGCACCTCCAGAGGTATCTGGGATTTACCCAAATCATGCAGAAGCCCCGCAACGCCAATTTCACGTACCTCATGCTTTGTCAGACCATACTGTCTGCCAATAATCATCGACATTGTCGCCACATCCACACTGTGCTTAAATGTGTATTCATCGCTGACCTTCAGCATTCCTATATCCACGGCAACAGCGTCGTTGTCAAAAATTGCCTTCATAAGCTCATCGGTAATATTTTCCGTTGTTTCGGCAAAATTCTGAGAATCCTTATTGCTGAACAGAAACTGAATTCCCTCTCCGACACGTTTCTTTACACTTTCACTTATATGAACTTTAGACCTGTCCTCGACTCTTGTTTTCTCTATGACTTCCTTCGTATATTGCGGAATCTGAAGCTCAGTCTCATCCTCATCAGGACTGCCCTCCTGAATGTAAATACCCCCAACTCCCTTTTCCAGCAGATATTCTATCTGAAAGTCATCGAGATAAGCGCCCTTTTCAATCATTGCGCGTCCGGATTTGTCCACTATTGCCTGATCTATCCTCATGCCGTTTTTTAAAAGACGCGTACTGACAAACTTTCTCTTTACCAATCCTTTGCCCCTTATCTAAAATGTATAATGTTTATTTAAGCCTCCAAATGTCCCTGTTATACTCTGCGATGGTTCTGTCTGATGAAAAGAAGCCCGATTTGGCAATATTAACCAGCATCATCTTCTGCCACTTGTGCCTGTCTTCATAATCCTTAAACGCCCTGTCCTTAACTCTTATATAATCCTCAAGGTCGAGCAGAGTCATAAACCAATCCTTAGTCAAAAGCTCCTTGTAAAGGCGCTCAAGGCTGGTCTTGTTTCCGATTGCCAAAGCCTGCCCGCCGATTATAAAATCGACTGCCTCCTTTATAATGGGACTCTTGTCATAATATTCCTTAGATATATAATCGGCATTTTCATAATGCTTTATAACCTCATCGCTCTTTTTACC
>JAJQGF010000028.1 GCA_021200695.1 Lachnospiraceae bacterium | reverse complement strand
ATTTTAAAGCTGATATTATTACGGATGAATGCAGGCTTAGTATGATGTTGTACAAAAAAAGCGGTTGTCGTGCTAATTATTTAGTGCGGCAGCCGTTTTTAATTTTTTTTGTAAAATAATATAAAGATGATATAATATGTACAATAAAATATAATCGCCGTCAGGAGGAATATTATGCAGACATCAAACAGTATCTCAATACCTGCCATATTAAAGGTCGGAAATGGGGCGTTAAAAAATATCGGTTTATATATAAAGGAGGCCGGCTTTAATCAGGTAGTTATATATTTTGGAAACGGTTTAATCGATATGTTTGGAATTGATGTAATGGAGTCGCTTAAAAGAGAGGGTATCAATGTCCTTGAGTACATGGAATTGGACACAGTGGATATAAACGATATAATTACCCTGAGCTTTTCCATGTCAAACAAGGCAAAGGCGGTTATCTCAATAGGCGGAGGAAAGGTGATAGATGCCGGTAAATATGCCGCTTTTCTTAAAAACCTTCCCTTTATAAGTGTACCTACATCAAGCTCGACTGACGGATTTGCGAGCGCGAGCGCATCACTTATAGTAAACGGCAGAAGAACATCCGTGCCGGCAAGGCTCGCATATGGCATTATTGTAGATACGCAGGTTATAAGAACTGCGCCCGAGAGATTCATATATTCGGGAATCGGAGACATGCTTTCAAAGATAACGGCAATATATGATTGGATATTTGAGGAGAAATGCGGTTACAGTCAGGTTAACGACTTTGCGGTAATGATAGCAAAAAAGGCTGTCAACAGCTTTGTGCGGACACCATATGAAAGTATTAAGGATGAGCTGTTTTTAAAGGAGCTGCTTGATTCGCTGTCAATGAGCGGCATAGCAAATGAGATAGCCGGAAGCTCCGCTCCCACAAGCGGAAGCGAGCACTTAATATCCCATGCGCTTGACAAAATTCTCGAGACACCGCAGCTGCACGGAGTGCAGGTGGGAATTGCAACATATATAATGAGCAGAGTTCATCAGCATCGGTATATACGTGTAAACACGGTACTCACTGATACAGGCTTCTGGGATTATGCAGCCACACTCGCAATGAGGAAGGAGGATTTTATAAGTGCAATAGATATGGCGCCGTCAATAAAGCCTCACAGACACACATATCTCCATGAGGAGAAATACAGAGAGGAGGCAAAGCGGCTGGTCATGGAGGATGAGCTTCTCGACAGAATTCTGGTATGAGCGCTGTAGTGTATTTTTTAATTGTATTTTATTAAAAACTTGATATTATTGATAATTATGGTACAATAATGGCGACAATAGAATAGTGAGAGGTTTATTACAACGAAGAGAGGAAGAACATAATTATGAAGAAGCGTATAAGCTGCTTATTTATGACACTTCTGATATTGGCTGCACTGGGCGGATGCGCAGGCGGCACAGGAGAGTCTTCGGGGGATAAGCCCGCAACAGAGTCTCTTACAGGCTCTGACACGTCAACAGAGAGTATTCAGGCATCTTCTGACGGAGAGGCTGTGTACGGTGGCTCTGTTGTTGTAGGAATTCAGCAGGATATTGACAGTCTTGACCCACACAAAGCAACTGCGGCAGGAACTAAGGAAATCCTTTTCAACATTTTTGAAGGTCTTGTGAAGGCTGACGAAAATGGCAATTTAATTGATGCGGTGGCAAGTGCGCACACCATTTCGGATGATGGCTGTGTGTACACCTTTACACTTCGCGACAATATAAAGTTTCACAATGGAGACGTTGTGAGTGCGGAGGATGTAAAATATTCACTTGAGAGAGCTTCAGGGCTCTTGGATGGTACACCGCTAATCTCGACTCTGAGCACAATTCAGAGCGTTGATATTTTGGATGAAAAGACGGTTCAGGTAACAGTGGGAGGAGCCAACCCGGAGCTGATTTACAGCTTTACGGCGGCAATAATCCCTGCGGGAAGCGGGGAGGATGAGACGGCAAATCCTGTTGGCACGGGACCGTTTTCTTTTGTTTCATATACTCCGCAGGAGGGAATTGTATTGGCAAGGAATGACGACTATTGGCAGGAGGGGCTTCCTTATCTTGATGAGGTTACCTTTAAGATAGTGACAAGCGCCGATACAGCGCTGCTTGAGCTTCAGGGAGGCTCGATTGATATTTATCCGTATCTAACTGAATCACAGGCAGCAGATCTTAGAGGTTCATTCCAGATACTTTCGGCACCGTCAGATGTAGTTCAGGCATTGTTTCTGAATAATGCGGCGGAGCCGCTTGACGATGTACGTGTGCGTCAGGCTATCGCATATGCGCTTGACAAGGATTCGGTGAACGATTTTGTGGCAGGAGGAAACGGCACATTAATCGGCTCGGCGATGCTGCCAACGCTTAAGGATTTCTACGTTGACACAAACGACACTTACGGGACAGGCGCGAATGTGGAGAAGGCAAAGGAGCTGCTTGCCGATGCAGGTTATCCTGACGGCTTTGACCTGGAGATTATGATTCCGTCAAACTATGAGTTTCATATGCAGACAGGAGAGGTTGTTGTAGAGCAGCTAAAAGAGGTGGGCATCAATGCGGTCATTAATTCAGTGGAGTGGAGCACATGGCTTGACCAATGCTATAACGGACGTCAGTACACTGCCACTATCTGCGGAATTACCTGCGATATGACACCGGGATATCTGTTAAACAGATTCCAGACAGATTCAAAGAAGAACTTCATCAACTACAGCAATTCAGAGTATGATGAGCTTTATGCCAAAGCTCAGGAGTGCACAACGCTTGAGGAGAGAGCGGAATATTATAAGCAGCTCCAGACCATACTCACAGACGATGCGGGGACAGCGTTTATTATGGCGCCGCCCATCACCGTGGCTGTAAATCAGAAGCTTTCGGGATATACCTTTTATCCCGTATATGTTCAGGATATGAGCACGGTATATTTTACCGAATAATATCAGAAGGGGGAAGGCAGTCATGAAATATCTTGTAAAAAAATTAATCACTCTCATTATTACATTGTTCATGGTATCCGTGGCTGTCTTCGCAGCCTTTCAGATTATACCCGGCGATGTGGTCACCTCAATTCTTGGTACGGAGGCGACTCCGGAGAGGGAGGCGCAGCTTCGCTCAGAGCTGGGATTTGATAAGCCGCCGGTGGAAAGATATGTGGCATGGATTACAGATGTGTTACGAGGAGACTTTGGAGTAAGCTACAGATATTCCAGAAATATGAACGAGATGATGCCGGTCAGTGAGCTGATATGGGACAAGCTTCCTGTAACCTTGTGGCTTGCGGCGCTCTCGCTTATACTTATTATTGTGATATCAATACCGCTCGGAGTTTTGTGGGCGGGGAGCAGGAGCCGTGTGCTTGATGCCCTGTTGAGTGTCATAACGCAGGCATCAATGGCTGTTCCTTCTTTTTTTCTGGGTATCCTGGTGACATATCTGTTTGGAATAGTGTTAAAGCTGTTCGTACCGGGAGGCTATGTCAGCTATAAGGAGGATTTTGCCGGATTTACAGGCTATCTCATCTTTCCAGCCCTATCCGTTGCAATTCCAAAGATTGCAATGACCGCAAGATTTCTGCGTAATTCAATGCTGACCGAGATGAAGTCGGATTATGTGCGCACAGCGTACAGTAAGGGCTGCGATGACAAAAGGGTGCTGTATGGCCATGTGCTTAAGAATGCCATGATGCCTGTGATTACATTTCTGGGAATGATTATAGCTGAGATTGTGGCGGGAAGCATAGTTGTAGAGCAGGTGTTTGGACTTCCGGGAATCGGAAGGCTTCTGATAAGCTCGATATCCACAAGAGATTTTCCCGTGGTGGAGATACTTATTTTATATATTACATTTGTGGTGATATTTGTATACTTTCTTGTTGATATTCTTTACAGGGTTATAGACCCGAGAATCAGCGGCAAATAAAGTGGTTAGCATACTTAAAATATACTGTAAAGGGCAAAATAATCGGATGGACGGGAAGAAGGCAGGTAAATTTAACGGATATCTTACGGCTGGGCTTATAATGTGCGGCATTGCTGTATTTATTGCTGTTTTGGGCTTTTTTTGGAC
>JAJQGF010000131.1 GCA_021200695.1 Lachnospiraceae bacterium | reverse complement strand
GGGTATGACAATAAGGTCCCTGTCTATATTGACCAATTTAGTCGATACGCCATTATCTGCCCCTTCATCCGCCAATGCCAGTCTTCCGGCAACCGACAGCGGACGGTCAAGCCATGCAGACATTATCATGCCCCCATACTTCTCCGTGTTCAGCACAATATATTTTTCACCTGCCGTCATTTCGGGTGCTTCCTTTATCTTAAAGGCGGGAGAATCACTGTGAGCTGCGATTATATGAAAGCCCTTAAATTCTCTCCTTTCCGGAAGCCTGAAGGCTATAATGGAGGAATCATTTCTGATTGTGAAATATTTATCCCCCATGTGCAAATCCCACACAGCGTTCTCCTTTAACTCTTTAAAGCCCTCTCCTCTCAGATTTTCAGCTATATTGCGCACTGCATGATAGCTGCCCGGACTTCTGCGGATGAAGTCCAGCAAATCCTGTGAGCATTTTTCATATTCCTTCATTTTGCCTCATTTCCGGGCTGAAGCCTCCTTAATCTCCACGCAGCCGCGCTTTACCTTTCAGCCCTCATAGGATTATTTAAAAAGTCCTGATAGGTCAGTCTGATGCCATCCTCCAGCTCTGTTGTATAATGATAGCCCAGGTTCTCCAGCTTGCTTACATCAAGAAGCTTTCTTGGCGTACCATCAGGCTTTGAGGCATCCCATTTAATTTTTCCCTTATATCCTACAACACTTGCGACCATTTCGGTCAATTCCCTGATTGTTAGCTCTTTTCCCGTTCCAAGATTCACGGTTTCATTCCCGCAGTAATTATTCATAAGAAATACACAGGCATCAGCCAAATCATCGACATACATAAATTCCCTGAGAGGCGTACCTGTACCCCAGCATACAACCTCCTCGGCCCCGGTCTCCTTTGCCTCATGGAATCGCCTTATAAGAGCCGGCAGCACATGGCTGTGCGTTGGATGGTAATTGTCATTCGGTCCATATAGATTTGTCGGCATAACACTGATATAGCAGGTACCATACTGTCGGTTCAGATATTCGCAGTATTTCAGTCCTGAAATCTTTGCCAAAGCATAAGCCTCATTGGTCTTCTCAAGCTCTGAGGTTAGCAGGCAGCTTTCCTTCATAGGCTGCGGTGCCATTCTGGGATATATACAACTGCTGCCCAGAAACATAAGCTTTTTGCACCCATTTTGCCATGCAGAGTGAATAACATTCATTTCAAGAATCATATTGTCATACATAAAATCAGCAAGAGCCTCACTGTTTGCCAATATTCCGCCGACCTTTGCCGCCGCGAGAAATACATAATCCGGCTTCTCCTGCGCAAAAAAATTCTCCACAGCATCCTGTCTGCACAAATCAAGCTCACTGTGTCCTCTTTTTATAATATTATTGTAACCGTTCTTCTCAAGAGCCCGGCATATGGCACTTCCGACCATTCCCCTGTGTCCCGCCACATATATCCTTGCGTCCTTTTCCATTATAATCTCCATTCCAAAGCAGTTTGGGCTTATCTTTGCCCAAAGTATACTATTTTCTCCGCCATATCATCAGCAGCCTCACTGCCGCAGAAAATCTCCGCTATGGCAAGGCCAAAGGGTACCGCCGCCCCCATTCCTCTTCCTGTTACAACATTATCAGATACCTCTACAGGTCCCTGCGTCACATCAGCGCCCGCCAGCTGATTCTCAAAGGAAGGATAGCTGCATGCCTTACGTCCCTCTAAAATTCCCCTGTGTCCAAAAATGCTCGGTGCCGCACATATTGCAGCAATATATTTTCCACGGTCATAAAACGCGTCAATCTGCGCCATAAGACCCTCATGCGCTTCAAGTCCCTTCGTCCCTTCAAGCCCTCCGGGAAGCACAAGCATATCATAACATCTAAAATCCGTCTCCTCGAAAAGCTTGTCCATCTCCACGGAAATATCATGTGCTCCCTTAACCGCACGTCTGCCCGTAACGGAAACCATATCCACATCAATACCACATCTGCGGCATATATCCACTACAGTCAGCGCCTCAATCTCCTCATAGCCCTCTGCAAAAAATACTGCTATCTTACTCATAATGTTTTCATTCCTCTTTCTAAATTTGCTTTACATAACCCTGCAATCAGTATTATACACATTTTAATGCCTATTTTCAACGATACCGACTATTTTGACTATAAATATATTTTATGCTATAATAGTCAAAAGCCAAATTATATTATTACAGCAAGAGGTCCGATATGGAAATAGAACGCAAATTTTTGATAAAGGCTCTGCCTGATAATCTTTCTTCGTATCAATGTCTCAGAATAGAGCAGGCCTATTTGAACACAAATCCCGTGGTACGGGTACGCAGGCAGGACGACGACTATTATCTTACATATAAAGGCTCCGGAATGATGGCAAGAGAGGAGACTAATCTTCCGCTCAACAAGGAGGCATATTACCATCTGTTGTTAAAGGCGGATGGGAATGTCATCTCAAAAAAGCGCTATCTCATTCCACTGAAGCATCCCGGTGTAAAAAAGGGGGTTCCCACACCTCCCTCCGACTACACCCTGACTATTGAGCTTGACATTTTTGACCCTCCATTCGCCCCTTTAGTCATGGCTGAGGTAGAGTTTGGCAGCAAGGAGGCCGCAGAATTTTTTGTTCCTCCTGAATGGTTCGGCGAGGAGGTCACTTACAATAAGGAATACCACAACTCCTACATGGCGATGAGCGATGTTGAAAAGCCTGATGTGGATTAAAACTGCATATCTGATATATTTAATAAAATACGGAAGACATTAAAGCCTTCCGTATGTTTTTGCCATTTTTTTGATTTCTCTCGCAAGCTCCTTTGAGAGTGCATTTCTGTCCATACGCCATCTCCAGTTTGTTCCGAGAGTTGAGGGCACGTTAATCCTCGCCTCTCCGCCAAGACCCAGATAATCCTGAACAGGTATTATTGCGGTATCTGCACAGCTTGCTATTGCAGCCCTGACACATGCCCCCGGAATCTCCTTCCTGCTTTTGACTGAAAGATAATCCATCGCAAAGCGCACATCCTTCGCGGGCATCTGCTTAACCCAACTTACTATGGTATCATTGTCATGGGTTCCGGTATATACGACACAGTTCTTATCATAATTGTGCGGAAGATACTCGCTGTCCCCCTCAGAATCAAACGCAAACTGTATTATCTTCATTCCGGGATATCCGCTCTTTTTTACAAGCTTTATAACACTGTTGGTAAGAAAACCCAAATCCTCCGCGATAACCTTTTTTCTGCCAAGCTTTTTTTTGACAGCCTCGAAAAGCTCATATCCAGGACCCTTTTCCCAATGTCCGTTCTCAGCGGTCTTATCTCCATACGGAACAAACCAATATGAATCAAAGCCTCTGAAATGGTCTATCCTGACCACATCATAAAGCTCATAGCAGTATGCTATTCGCTTTATCCACCACTCGTAGCCGGTCTTTTTGTGGTACCTCCAATTATACAGAGGATTGCCCCATAGCTGCCCTGTAACGGCAAATACATCCGGCGGACATCCCGCAACACCTGTAGGCCTGCCATCCTCCTCAAGCATGAAAAGCTTTGGATTCGCCCACGTATCGGCGCTGTCAAGGGCAACATATATAGGAATATCTCCCACTATCTCTATTCCCCTTTTATTGGCATACACCTTAAGCGCATTCCACTGAAGCTTAAAAAGATATTGCTGGAATTTATAAAAACCTATATCGTCGGCAAGCTTTTCCTTATACCTTGCAACTGCCTTCTTTTTCCTGAGCCTTATATCCTCGTCCCATTCCATGAAGCACACTCCGTCAAAGGCATTCTTGACCGCCATGTAAAGCGCATAGTCATCAAGCCACCAGGCATTATTCTCCTCAAATTCCAGATATGCCGGACGCTTAAATACATTCTTCCCCTTTGCTCTCTCATATGCGAGCCTCAGCACCTTGAAACGGGAAAAATAAATCTTCTCATAATCAATGTCGTGCGGATTATCACCGAAATCAAAGCTGTCACACTCCTGCCTTGTGAGATATCCCTTATCTATCAGCCGCTCAAGGTCTATATAGTACGGATTTCCCGCAAATGTAGAGAAGGACTGATACGG
>JAJQGF010000180.1 GCA_021200695.1 Lachnospiraceae bacterium | reverse complement strand
GTCATAGTTAACAGGAAGGTCAACCCATCCCAAAAAGTCATTGCCTGCACCGCTTTTAGACAACAATACTTCTTTTGCATCCAAGGTAAGCTTTTTCATATAGCCGATTTCTTCGGCAGAGATGAACGAGCCCGTCTTGGAATAGTCAAATTTAACCTGTTTGCTCATATTTTCACTCCTTTTCCAAACAACCGGCTTATACCGATTATTTCCGTATTTACATCTTTGACAATAGTGTAGCAAAGATATATTTCAAATTCAAGTTAAAATCATGTTCAGGAGGTAAGAAATTCCTTTAAAAGGCATTCCAGCTCCTTTTCCTGCTCACCTGTAAAAATACCGGCGCCTGCGTCTTTTTCCGCCGCCTCATCAGAGTTTTTCTGCTTTTCCTCATAAATGCCGGTCTGCTGCCCGTTTTCCGGCATTCTGCTCATGATAGGCGTAAATTCTATGGTACGCCTTCTGCCCCTCTTTGCCCTTCTGTTTGCAGAAGCATTGCCATACAGCATCTCCATATCCCCCTCCGTAATGTCAATTCTCGAGGAGAGATGATTTTCAAGGTAATCAATCAGATTTATTTTAAGCGTTTTCTTCCTGCCCTTTATGTCAAAAAGCGTCGTGAGTGAAAAATATATATACAATTCAAACAGGCTGACTATATAAAAGGGCAGAATATCCACAAGCCTCCTCCCCTCCATAATACTTTTGCAAACTCCGGCTCCCGCTCCGACTATAGACAAAAGCATTGCCTGTCCCGACAAATGATACACGCTTTCAAATGATATGTGTCCCAGCGCCAGACGGCTTAAGAACTTGTCCACAAAAACCGGTATATTTGCAACACCGTTGTTTAACTGATAGCAGTTAAAAAATTTAAGCTTGCACTGTTTTAAAAGCTTATTTTCAGTAACAGCCATATTTTCAGTTTCCTGGAGCATATTTTCATAGAGCATGCACAATAGCAGCTGAAGCAGTATGCTTATGACAAAAAACGAAAATATAAAAGCTGTTATAATTTTTTCTTCCAATAAAATATCAAACATTTATCAGCCTCCGTTTTACAAAAATTTGCAGCAGCATTCCCTGTAACTACAATTATATCGCATTCCTGTTGCTTTCTGAACGCTTTTTAATCGTATTTATATTGTATAATTCCGCAAAAACAGGATTTTTCCATTTTTTTTTGACAAAATATGCTTTCAAGCAGGCAGCTGTTCAGACTGTTCAGCCGCCGATGTAATCCTAATATTGTAAATTTTACCTTTTTCTGTTATAATGTGATGCCGAAGTAAAAAGTATTGTCACATATATTTTTGAAAGGGTTGGTAAATAATATGATTTATAAGACTCACGGTACCTGTTCTTCAGAAATTCATATAGAATTAAAGGATGGTGTTATTGACACCGTTAAATTCATCGGCGGCTGCAACGGCAATCTTCAGGGTATAAGCGCTCTTGTAAAGGGTATGGAACCTGAAGAGGCAATCCGAAAGCTTAAGGGTATCAGGTGCGGCTTTAAGTCAACCTCCTGTCCGGATCAGCTTGCCTGCGCTCTGGAGAGTATTTGTAAGGAGATTCCCGTATGAAAAAAATAGTTCTGACAGGCGGCGGCACAGCAGGACACGTCACCCCTAATATAGCCCTGCTGCCCTCACTTGAGGCAGCGGGATACGAAATAGCATATGTGGGTTCATATGACGGAATAGAAAAAAGGCTTATCAGTGATTTTGATATATCCTATATTGGTATTTCAACCGGTAAGCTTCGCAGATATCTTGACCCGAAAAATTTCTCGGATCCCTTCCGGGTTGCAAAGGGCTTTGTGGAGGCAAGGAAATTTCTAAAGAAATATAAGCCTGACGTTGTGTTTTCTAAGGGCGGCTTTGTGAGCGTACCGGTAGTACGTGCGGCTGCGACGCTTAATATTCCCTGCATTATACATGAATCAGACATGACTCCCGGGCTCGCCAATAAGCTTTGCATACCTGTCGCTTATAAGGTATGCTGCAATTTCCCGGAAACCATGCAGCAGCTTCCCGATGACAAGGCTGTGCTCACCGGTTCACCAATACGCTCAGAGCTTAATCAGGGCAACAGGCTTGCCGGTCTCGATATGTGCGGTTTTACCGCAAACAAACCTGTAATTATGGTTATAGGCGGAAGTCTTGGCGCTGCTAATGTAAATGAGGCGGTACGCAAGGCGCTTCCCAGGCTTCTGGAGGATTTTCAGATAGTACATCTCTGCGGAAAGGACAAAATGGATAATCTTCTCCTTACCACACCCGGATACAAGCAGTTTGAATATATCAAGGCAGAGCTTAAGGATTTGTTTGCAATGGCCGATATTGTGATTTCACGCGCCGGCGCAAACGCAATCTGTGAGCTTCTCGCTCTCAAAAAGCCGAATATTCTCATACCTCTCCCTTCAAAAAGCAGCCGTGGAGACCAGCTTTTAAATGCAAAATCCTTTGAAGCCCAGGGATATTCCATTGTCATAGATGAGGATGACCTCACCACAGGTCTTCTGGTGGATAAGGTGCATGAGCTGTATTTCAACCGTCATAATTACAGCAATGCAATGTCAAAAAGCCGTCAGATAGATGCAATACCAAGTATTATGAAGCTCATAAACGAAGCGGCTGAAAAAGACGGCTGAGCGCTGTATTTTTATTTTTTAATTGTTTCAACCTTAATAGTGTTGGTATTGCCGGTCTGTCCGTTTATCTGTCCGCCGGTCAGGACTACATTGTCCCCCTCCTTCAGACCCAATATCAGCTTTGCCTGGTGGAGTGCGTAGTAAAACATTACCTCTGTTGAACTGAATTCCTCGCTGAGCGCAGGTGTCACTCCCCAGCTTAGATTAAGCTTTCTCCAAACCTTTTCAGACGTAGTCATTCCTATGATATCCACAGGACAGCGGAAACGGCTTACCATACGTGCAGTTCGTCCGCTTATAGAGCTCACAACAATTCCCTTTGCTTTTACGTCAATCGCCATTGAACAGGTGGTATGGGATACTGCATCAAGATTGTTACGGATTTCAAATTCAGTTGTCCTGAAGCGTCCGAAATAGTTAATCTTTTTCTCTGTATATTCTGCAATCTCCGCCATGTTGCGTACTGCCTCAACCGGAAATTTGCCGGAAGCAGTCTCTCCGGAGAGCATAATTGCGCTTGTTCCGTCATATACGGCATTTGCCACATCGGAAATCTCCGCACGTGTAGGCCTCGGATTGTGTATCATAGATTCAAGCATCTCCGTTGCCGTTATTACACGGGTTCCCAAAAGCCGGCATTTATTTATAAGATACTTCTGAATCGCAGGCACCTCAATAAAGGGTATTTCAACTCCGAGGTCCCCGCGGGCGACCATTATGCCGTCAGCTATCTCACATATCTCCTCTACATTGTCTACTCCCGCCCTGTTCTCAATCTTTGCAATAATGTCAATATCAGCTCCGCCGTTATCATCAAGAAATTTTCTCATGTCCTCCATATCTCTTCTGGTTGATACAAAGGATGCCGCAACAAAATCCACTTCGTTCATTATGCCAAACAGAAGGTCTTCCCTGTCCTGTGCGCTAAGATATTCCTGTGTCAGCAGCTTGTTCGGGAAATTCATGCTCTTTCTGTCCGAAAGCTCTCCTCCATTGATAACGGTACAGACAGCGTCATTTCCTTTCAGCTCTCTTACCTCAAATACGACAAGTCCATTATTTACAAGTATTCTGTCGCCTGCTTTGAGCTCATTTATAAGATTTGTGTAGGTTACGGCAACTCTCTCCTGATTTCCGACAATGTCATCCGTCGTAAATGTGAAGGTATCGCCGTCAGCCAGCGTTATTTTCTTATTCTCAAAGGTTTTAATTCTGTACTCAGGACCCTTTGTGTCAAGCATTATCGCTATCGGAAGCTTTAGCTTTTCCCTTACATTTTTTATCGCATCAATTTTCTTCTGATGCTCTTCGTGCGAGCCGTGAGAAAAATTGAGTCTTGCCACATTCATTCCTGCCTGACACATTTTTGTCAGGGTCTTCTCATCCTCACATGCGGGTCCAATGGTACAAATAATTTTTGTTTTTCTCATACAATCTCCTTTTAGAATTTTAATTAGAATTTGTCCTACATTTTCTCCTCGTCATA
>JAJQGF010000295.1 GCA_021200695.1 Lachnospiraceae bacterium | reverse complement strand
CTTTATAAGCGCGGGATTTTCAAAAAAAGTCCCGTCCTGAATTTCTTTGGTAATACGGGTAAGCTCCTGATAAACAATCCGACCTGCGCCCATGTTCAAATGACCAACCTCGGAGTTGCCCATCTGTCCCTCCGGAAGTCCTACCGCCATGCCGCTTGCATTTCCTCTTACAAAGGGATATTCCTTCATAAGCCTGTCAACCACCGGTGTGTCTGCCTGTGCAACTGCATTTCCCTCAGTCTTTTCATTCAGGCCATAGCCGTCAAGTATCATTAACACAACAGGTTTCTTTCTCATTTACTTATCCTCCATTCATTTATATTTAATATCCAGATAATTTCATAACCCTGTTCTGGCAAAACCGAATTATGCATGCCCTTTTTAGCATGTTAAAACACTATTTTGGATTATACACTGAAAATATAAGGGGTGCAATAGAAAAAATGCTTGAAAACGGTTGTATTTTTCCCGCTTATCTACTACAATATTGAGAAACTTTATTTTTAACTGCGCTTAATAAAATTGGAAATTATATATTTGCTTTTTAAGCAGCAGTGTATAGGAGTCCTAACATTATGGTTACTCTATTATCCACCCTTTTTATTAAAAACAGAAAAAGCTTCACTGATGCAGATGTACGCCGGAAATACGGAATTCTCTGCGGCGCTCTTGGAATTTTCCTCAATGTGCTGCTGTTTGCAGCCAAGTACGCTGCCGGATTATTCAGCCACTCCATAGCCGTTACCGCCGACGCCTTCAACAACCTGTCCGATGCCGGCTCCTCCATAATAACTCTCATCGGCTTTAAAATGGCAGGCCAGAAGCCTGATAACGACCATCCCTTCGGTCACGGGAGAATAGAATATATATCAGGTCTCTTAGTGGCGGTAGCTATTATTATTATGGGCTTCGAGCTGTTAAAAAGCTCTGTCGAAAAAATACTTCAGCCCTCCGAGCTTTCATTTTCACCGCTTATTATTGCCATTCTAAGCATATCAATTCTGGTAAAATGCTATATGGCATTTTACAATAAAGGCATTGGCTCAAAAATAGACTCAAGCTCAATGCAGGCTGTGGCAACAGACAGCCTAAGCGATATGCTCGCCACCTCCGCCGTTCTTATATCTACAATATTGTCTCATTTTACGGGCTTTAACGCAGACGGCTGGTGCGGCATTATCGTCGGACTGTTTGTATGCTATGCCGGCTTCAGTGCTGCGAGGGACACCATAAGTCCACTTCTTGGTCAGGCGCCTGACCCCGGGTTTGTTGACAGGATAAACAAAATAGTGCTCTCCTATGACAAGGTCACGGGAATACACGACCTCATTGTGCACAATTACGGTCCCGGAAGAATCCTTATCTCGCTTCATGCCGAGGTGCCTGCAGACGGAGACCTTGTAGAGCTGCACGATATGATAGATTTAATTGAGCACGAGCTCAAAAACACGCTGAACTGTAACGCTGTGATTCATATGGACCCGGTATTTCCATACGATGAGGAAAGCAGCGCATTAAAGCAGCAGCTTCTGACTTACCTTCATTCATTGGACGAACGCCTTTCCATACATGACTTCAGACTTGTAAAGGGTATTACACACACTAATGTTATCTTTGATATTTCAGCACCATTTGACTATAAGCTGAGCGACGATGAGCTTACCGCCGATATTAAAAAGAGGCTCTCAGAGGAAAACCCCAAATATATAGGTGTAATTGACATAGACCGCCAATGCTTCTGACGCGGCACACGAAATACCTTCAGATAACTGACATAACAAAAAAGGCAGGTAATGCACTATATGCATCAGGATAAATATACAGCGGCGGAAATAAAAAGGCTTGATATTCTTGAACGCCGCTACAGAAATGCAGCCCGTATAAAAATAACCGCCAGAGTGGAATATTATCATTCCATTACCGGCGGTCATTATACCTCCATAACCATACGGAATCAGAAAACCCGCTGGGGAAGCTGTTCTTCACGTGGAACCCTTTCCTTCAACTACAGGCTTATTTTTGCTCCCCCGGAGATTCTTGATTACGTTGTTGTACACGAGCTGTGCCATCTTACCCACATGGACCATTCCAAAAGCTTCTGGAGTATGGTAGCAAGCATAATGCCTGAATACAGGCAGTACAGACAGTGGCTTAATGAGCATGGCACGGAATTGATGCTTGAAAGCTATCTTGAAAAACATGGCATACCCGTTAAGCTATAATTAACGGTTCTCATTTACATATATCTGCACACGGCTCTGAATAACGGCAGCCACCTCCTCGGCAGTCTTTTGACCTGAAAAATAAGCGGCAGCCTCTTCACTTACTATGTTGGACACGTCATCATTGTAATAGACAGGCTTATTGACTGTTTCAATATATTCTGTGATTTGGTCAATCTGCTCCTGAGTAAGAACGGGCAGAATAATTTCCTCATTATTCATGTAAAAGGTGTTGTCATATTCGTGCTTCTCACCGTCCGCATCAATATAATACGGCTTCTCCATACCGGATGCGGCCCATGCGTCAAATGCATCCCTGCTTACGGGAATGCCATACTCTATACTCTCCTGATATTCATCAGTCAGATAATAGCGTACAAACTCCCATGCACCGTCAATACAAGATGACCTGGCAGAAATTACAAAATTATTGCCTCCGTTTATCACACCGCCCTGACCGCTGTCTGTCGGAAATCCTATAAAGCTTACCTGTTCATCGAAATATCCGTTGAGATTAATGCTCATATCCCGCATTGAATATATATATACGGGCATCAGCAGAGTTCTGTTATCTCTGTACTGAGACGAATAATTCTCCCAATAATCTGTATAATCATAGTCTGTTTCAGCAGGCATTGTATTTGCGTACTCAAGAAGCTTAATAAAGTTATCACTGTCAAAGCTGCATTTGCCCGTTGATATATCAATAAAATCCCGTCCGCTGTACATCATCATTGAGCGTAAAAAGCTTTCCCTTGTATAATCGCCAAATATAGACATATCCTCAGGAAGCGAGCTTACAATTTCATTAAACTCCTCCATTGTCCAACTGCTTCTGCTGCCCACAAGAGAGGTCTTTGCAATAAATGTCTGCACACCGAAGTATGGAATCACATTATAAAGCTTTCCGTCAACTCTATATGCGTCAAATACATTTTCCAAAAATTCCGTGTTTCCAAGCTCGGCGTCGTTATCGATTAGCTCGTCCACATTTGCAAGCAGACCCTTCGATATATAATTTTCAATCGGCATGCTTGAATCTGTAAGAAGAATGTCAGGCATATTTCCTGTAATTATATCATTATTAAGCTTTGTATAACCGGCATCATAATCTTCATTTGTGTTATAATCAGAATAATCTTCAGTCACAATTCTATATTCACTGCTGCTTTTATTAAACTCAACAACCCGGCTCTTTATATCATTTGAAATCCAATTGCCGGCAAACACAATAACCTCCTTGTCGGGAATATCCTCAGGCTTCACCTTTGTAAAATAAGCGCCCTTCGTCTCGTAGGTATTATACTCATTGTAAAAGGCTATAAAATGCTCCTCATCCACGACTGAAAAATTATTCAGATTATAGGCGGAAAGGTCTGAATTAATTATGCTCATTATCTGAGTGACATCATCATCACCTATATTGTAGCTAAACACTCCGCCGTTCATACAGAATATAAGGTCTGTATCATATCCCGCAGCCACACACTGATAACCTCCATAGCTCAGGGTGTCTGAGAGCTTAACCGGCTCACCCGCCACATCATTTTCAAAATCATAGGCTGTAGCATATAAGCTCCAATTGTCATTTTCATTATAATACAGAATATACACTGTTCCGTCATTTGCAGCTACGACCGAGCTGGAATTACTCCATATTTCATCGTCAACCGGCATAAAGGCAAGGCTCTCTCCGTTGATTACCGCCCGTATATAGTCTCCGTCTCCTGTTTGTATCATAACCATTATGCTGTCGCCGCTGATTTTATCTACTGTGTAAATCCATCCGTCATCTCCTATTGCCTCGTCCAACGGATAATATTCCATAAGGGCTCCGTCCGTGTTCCATCTGCACATGCCATATTCATTTATATATACAGTATTCTCCTCATCCGAATAGTCCTCCTTATAATAATTCCTTACCGCATACAC
>JAJQGF010000199.1 GCA_021200695.1 Lachnospiraceae bacterium | reverse complement strand
CCTTTGGAATGTACGGAGGAAGGGAGGAGACAGTGACACTTTCTTTTCCGAATCGGCTTATAGGCGTCGTCATGGACCGCTTCGGGAAAGACGCAGATATCCGTCCTCTTGAAAATGGAGAATTCAGAGTGAGAGCAAGGATTTTTGTGAGCGGGCAATTTTTCGGGTGGCTTTCGGGCATAGGAGGAGAAGCTCATATAGTTTCTCCCGGGTATGTAAGGTCGGATTACATGAATTGGCTTGCCGGTATACTTAAAGGCATGGAGAATGAGTAAAAATAACAGGAGTGAGTTATATTATGGAAATAGTGCAGTCGAAAAGAATGGAAAATTTTGAGGAAGGAATTTTTCAGGCGCTGAACAAAAAGATGAAGGAGGTTTGTTCGGAGGGTAAAAAGGTCTATAATTTTTCTGTTGGGACTCCGGATTTCAAGCCTGCCGCACATATTATGGAGGCTGTTGCGAAAGCGGCCTCTTCCCCGGAAAATTATAAATATGCGCTTGCGGATATTCCTGAGCTCACACAG
Source organism: Lachnospiraceae bacterium (assembly GCA_021200695.1). Taxonomy (GTDB): domain Bacteria; phylum Bacillota; class Clostridia; order Lachnospirales; family Lachnospiraceae; genus Acetatifactor. Next base: position 3,636 of record JAJQGF010000199.1, on the reverse strand, counting down.
GCTGTCATAGACAGATATAAAAGCAGGTATGGAGTAGAGCTTGAGGATGACGAGATAATGAGTGTATATGGCTCTCAGGAGGGTATTGCACATATAGGTCTTTCTCTGGTGGATGATGGCGATATTGTGCTGGTGCCAAACCCCGGATACCCAATATTTGCAGTTGGACCACAGCTTGCTGGTGCGGATTTGAGAACATATGAGTTAGGTGAGGAAAATAACTATCTTCCTAATCTTGAAGCCATAGAGAAAGCATACGGAGACGGGGCGGCTGAGCATGCAAAGCTTATGGTCGTGTCATATCCGCTTAATCCGGTGTGCAGGACTGCGCCGGATTCATTTTACGAAAGGCTTATTCCGTGGGCAATTAAAAACGGCATAATAATAATACATGACAATGCCTATTCTGACATTGTTTATGATGGCAGGGTCGGAAAATCCATACTTGCATTTAAGGATGCAAAGGAGATAGCGGTTGAGTTTTATTCGCTGTCAAAGTCATACAATTATACAGGTGCGCGCATGGCATTTTTGGTGGGTAACAGACAGATAGTGAAAAACTTCAATAAGCTTCGCTCACAGATTGACTATGGAACATTTCTTCCTGTGCAGTACGGTGCAGTTGCAGCGCTTACCGGTTCAGATGATATGGTGCGTCAGCAATGCTGTGAATATGAGAGGAGAAGAAATGCTCTTTGCGACGGCTTCACCAGGCTTGGATGGAAATTTGAGAGAAGTGAGGGAACAATGTTTGCATGGGCAAGGATTCCAAAACAATTCGGAGATGACGATGTAAGCTTTGTCATGACGCTCCTTGAGAAAACAGGTGTGCTCTGTACACCCGGAAGCAGCTTTGGAAGCAGGGGCAGAGGATATGTAAGGTTTGCGTTGGTGCTTCCGGTGGAGACCATTGAGGAGGCGCTTGACAGAGTAGGGCAGAGCGGTGTTATTTAAAAAATTACATTTATGAAGGGATGTGCGCTGATGAGCAGCAATTTTGTTAATTCGGAGTCTGAAAGTATTGATTATAGTGTTCTTTATAAGCCGGAGCAGGATGTTTGTGTTATAAAGAAGGATGGAAGCAGGGAGGCCTTTAATGTTCAGAAGGTAATAAACGCTGTGGGCAAAAGTGCGTACCGCGCGCTTACCAGGTTTACTGAAGAGGAAAAAGGGGAAATCTGCCGTTATGTCATAGACAAGGTTAATGGTCTCAATATTTCGGAGATACCCATACCCGTGATGCATAATATTGTGGAAAGCGCTCTTGAGAAGGTAAATCCGACCGTTGCCAAGAGCTATAGAGATTACCGCAATTATAAGCAGGACTTTGTGCGAATGCTGGATGATGTGTATAAAAAAAGTCAGTCCATAATGTATATAGGCGACAAGGAAAATGCAAATACGGATTCTGCATTGGTGTCTACAAAGAGGAGTCTTATTTTTAACCAGCTCAACAAGGAGCTTTATCAGAAGTTTTTTATGACTACGGAGGAAATTCAGGCATGCCGCGACGGATATATATATGTACATGACATGTCTGCAAGAAGGGATACCATGAATTGCTGTCTGTTTGACGTACAGAGCGTCTTAACGGGCGGCTTTGAGATGGGCAATATATGGTATAATGAGCCAAAGACGCTTGATGTTGCCTTTGATGTCATAGGCGATATAGTCCTCAGCGCCGCGAGCCAGCAGTACGGGGGCTTTACAGTTCCAAGCGTTGACCTTATTCTTGAGCCATATGCGGAAAAATCATATAAAAAATATAAGGATAAGTATATCGCTCTGGGAATACCCTCCGAAAAAGCGGAAGAGGTTGCGCTTTCAGATGTTACCAGAGAGTTTGAACAGGGCTTTCAGGGCTGGGAGTATAAGTTTAATACTGTCGCAAGCAGCCGCGGAGATTATCCTTTTATCACTGTTACTGCAGGAACGGGCATGGGAAGCTTTGCAAAGCTTGCAACAATCACAATGCTTGATGTGCGCAGGAAGGGTCAGGGAAAGGAGGGCTGTAAGAAGCCTGTGCTGTTCCCTAAAATTGTGTTCCTGTATGATGAAAAGCTTCACGGTCCGGGCGGACCTCTTGAGGATGTATTTGAGGCCGGAGTAAGGTGCTCTGCAAAGACAATGTATCCGGATTGGCTCAGCCTCACAGGGGAAGGCTATGTAGCAGGCATATACAAGCAGTATGGCAAGATAATATCGCCTATGGGATGCAGAGCGTTTTTATCGCCGTGGTATGAAAGGGGAGGAATGCATCCGGCGGACGACAGGGATGAGCCTGTGTTTGTGGGGCGTTTTAATATCGGTGCTGTTTCTCTGCATCTTCCGATGATTCTTGCAAAGGCAAGACATGAGAGCAGGGACTTTTATGAGCTGCTTGATTACTATCTTGAGCTTATAAGACAGCTTCATATACGCACATATGCTTATCTCGGAGAGATGCGGGCTTCCACTAATCCGCTTGCATATTGCGAGGGAGGCTTTTTGGGAGGCCACTTAAAGCTTACCGATAAAATAAAGCCGCTTCTTAAATCCGCTACGGCGAGCTTTGGAATAACTGCATTAAATGAACTGCAGGAGCTTTACAATGGCAAATCGTTAGTTGAAGACGGTGCATTTGCTGTTGAGGTGCTTGAGTATATAAATAAAAGAGTTAATGAATTCAAGGAGGCTGACGGCAATCTGTACGCTATATACGGAACGCCTGCTGAAAATCTCTGTGGACTTCAGATAAAGCAGTTTAGGGAGAAATACGGAATTGTAGAAGGAGTTTCAGACAGAGAATACGTCAGCAACAGCTTTCACTGTCATGTTACGGAGGATATTACCCCGATACAGAAGCAGGATTTGGAAAATAGATTCTGGAATCTCAGCAACGGTGGAAAGATACAGTATGTTAAGTATCCGATAGACTATAATATTGAAGCAATAAAGACGCTGATACACAGGGCTATGGATATGGGCTTCTATGAGGGAGTAAACCTGTCACTTGCGTATTGCGACGACTGTGGACATCAGGAGCTTGAGATGGATGTATGTCCTAAATGTGGGAGCAAAAATCTTACAAAGATAGACCGGATGAACGGATATCTCTCATATTCCCGGGTACACGGGGATACCAGACTTAATGATGCAAAGATGGCAGAGATAGCTGAAAGGAAGAGCATGTAGTAATGAGATACCACAATATTACCAAAGATGACATGAGAAACGGCGACGGGCTCAGGGTCGTTTTGTGGGTTGCAGGCTGCAGTCATTGCTGTCGCGGATGCCAGAACCCGATAACATGGGACCCAGAGGGAGGACTTTTGTTTGATGATGAGGCAAAAAAAGAAATATTTGAAGAGCTTGGAAGGAGCTATATCTCAGGGATAACCCTGTCAGGCGGAGACCCTATGTACTATGGAAACCGTATGGAGATAAGAGCGCTTTGCGAGGAAATAAAATCAAGATATCCTGATAAGACTGTGTGGATGTACACAGGCGATGAATGGCCGGCGATAAAAGGAGAGCCGGTTATGCATTATGTAGATGTGCTGGTTGACGGGGAATTTCACCCGGAGGAGGCCGATGTCAAGCTTCTATGGAAGGGAAGTGCAAATCAGAGAGTTATAGATGTACAAAAAACGCTGG
>JAJQGF010000119.1 GCA_021200695.1 Lachnospiraceae bacterium | reverse complement strand
AGATAGAAGTAAAACCAACGACCTAACAGCTTCATTTGTTTATGTACTTATGATTCAAAATAAATGTGTCCATAATTTGACCAAATTCAAAATAATTAATAAAAAAATTTAAGGATTTCTAAAGAAAATTTATAGGTGCGTATTAATAGATGTGCCTGAGTATAATGAAACACTAGCCTTTTTCCGCAGGATGTTGTATAGTTAAATATATGTGCTGTTATTGTTTGCTCAGGACTTGGGTGAGGGTATGGACTGTAAAAAAGCTGAAAAAATGATTCCGAATTTCATAGAGCATAAGCTTAATTATTTTGAGCTTAAGGAGTTTGATGAGCACCTGAAGCACTGCGCAGACTGTAATGAGGAGCTTGTTATACAGTTTCTTGTCAGCGAGGGAATGCAGAGGCTTGAGGAGGGCGATGCCTTTGATTTACAGAAGGAGCTTGACACAAGGCTGTCAGAAGCGGGGCGAAAGCTGAAATTTCAGGGCTTTGCGGTAAAAATAGGATTTATTCTTGAAATTATATGTACGGCAGCTTTTCTGGGACTGACGATATGGATTTTAATTTAAACATCAGGGCTTCAGAATATTAAAAATAAGGCGGGGTTTATTATTAAATATGGCGGTTGATAATACATTTAACAAAAAACTGGTGCTGCTAGACGGACACAGCATTTTGAGCAGAGCATTTTACGGAGTTCCGAATCTCACTAACGCACAAGGACTTCATACTAATGCTGTATATGGCTTTTTAAATATAATGTTTAAAATTCTTGAGGAGGAAAAGCCTGATTATCTTGCAGTTGCATTTGACGTACACGCGCCCACCTTCAGACACAGGATGTATGAGGCATATAAGGGTACCAGAAAGCCTATGCCGGATGAGCTTAAAGAGCAGGTTCCGGTAATGAAGGAGCTGCTTTGCGCTATGAATATAGCAGTAATGGAGGAGGCGGGTCTTGAGGCTGATGATATTCTTGGTACTTTGGCAAGAAATGCTGAAAGGGACGGTATAGAGGTTTCAATTGTGTCGGGAGACAGAGACCTCCTACAGATAGCTACCTCCCACATTAAAATACGTATACCAAAGACAAAAATGGGAAGGACGGAGATAGAGGATTATTATGAGGATGAGGTAAAAAAGGCGTATCAGGTGACACCTGCACAGTTTATTGAGCTTAAGGCATTGATGGGAGATGCCTCGGATAATATTCCGGGAGTGCCTAAAATCGGAGAAAAGACCGCAATTTCCCTAATGGCGGAATACGGCTCTATAGATAATATATACGCTCATCTGGAGGAAATCCCTAAAAAGAGTATAAGAGAAACGCTCAGAGAAAACAGGGCGCTTGCGGATTTGAGCCTGGCGCTTGCAACTATCAGGACAGACTGTGGGCTTACGCTTGATTATGCTAAGGCGGGAGCTGGGGATTTTTATACAAAGGAAGCATATAGTATATTTAAATGGCTGGAATTTAAAAATTATCTCAGTCGTTTCAGCGGCTGCGGGGATACTGATACAGGCACAGAGCTCAGCTATAATATGGCTGAGGACCTTGAGGAGTTTTCCGAATTTATGGACAGGGCATGCAAGGCGGGAGCATGCGGGCTTATTACCGTTACGGAAAACGAAAAGCTGCTTGGTGTGTCGGTATCATTTGAGGAAAGCGGCATGACAGAAAGCTGTTTTTATTCAGTGGGTGATGGAGACAGCGACAGAATTAAAAATATAATTTTTGAGCTTTCCTGCAGGGCAGAGATATCTACATTTGATATAAAGCCTCAGTACAGATATTTAAGCACTGATACAACCGACAGATATTTTGACATACTCATCGCGGCATATCTCCTTAATCCTTTAAAAAACGATTATGATATTGAGACCATTGCCTCTGAGCACATGGGAATTATGATAAAAGGGAGAAATGAAATCTTCGGGAAAAGGAAGGCTTCAGAGGTAATAAAGCTTGAGCCGGACAGAAGTGCAGAATATTTTTGCAATGGTTCATATGTGGCGCTTAAGGCAAAGAATATTTTATCTGACAGGCTTGTGCAGACAGGTATGGACAGGCTTATGTATGAGATGGAGATGCCGCTGTCGCTTGTACTATTTGATATGGAGAAGGTGGGAATTGAAGTACGCAGGGATGAGCTTAAAGCATATGGTGATGCCCTGACAGACAGAATCTGTGAGTTGGAGGATTCCATCCACAGGCATGATTTTAATATTAATTCTCCAAAACAGCTCGGTGAGGTTTTGTTTGAAGCCATGAAGCTGCCTGGCGGAAGAAAAACCAAGACAGGCTATTCTACGGCCGCAGATGTGCTTGAAAAATTATCTGAGGATTATCCGATAGTGAAGGATATTCTTGAATACAGGGGACTGACTAAGCTAAAGAGCACTTATGCCGACGGACTTGCGGCTTTTATAGGCGAGGACGAAAGAATACACACCAATTTTAATCAGACGATTACTGCTACCGGTCGAATCAGCTCTACGGAGCCGAATCTTCAGAATATTCCTATGAGGATGGAGCTTGGAAGACGTATAAGAAAGGTATTTGTTCCCGGCAGGGACTGTGTGCTGATGGACGCGGATTATTCACAGATAGAGCTAAGAGTTCTTGCGCATATGTCGGGAGACGAGCAGCTTATAGAGGCATACCGCTCAGAGCAGGATATTCACAGAATAACCGCTTCACAGGTATTTCATGTGCCGTTTGACGAGGTGACAGGTCTTCAAAGAAGAAACGCGAAGGCAGTAAATTTCGGAATAGTATACGGAATAAGCTCATTCGGTCTCAGTCAGGATTTAAGCATCAGCAAAAAGGAAGCAGCGGAATATATTGAGCAGTATTTTGCCACCTATCCCGGTGTAAAGCATTTTTTGGACAGCCTTGTTTCCGATGCAAAGGAAAAGGGATATGCGGAGACAATGTTTGGACGGAGACGCCCGATACCTGAGCTTTCCTCCTCTAATTTCATGCAGCGCTCCTTTGGTGAGAGAGTGGCAATGAATTCGCCGATTCAGGGGACTGCGGCGGATATAATTAAGCTTGCAATGATAAAGGTATGGAGGGCTCTTAAGTCGCAAAAGCTCAAATCAAAGCTTATACTTCAGATTCATGATGAGCTTGTCATTGAAACATATAAAGATGAGGAGGAGGAGGTCAGAAGAATCCTCGAGGAGAATATGAAGTCCGCTGCAGAGCTTGAGGTTACGCTTGCGGTTGACCTTCATACCGGTGAGAACTGGTATGAGGCGAAGTAGAAGGTGATTAAAATGCTTTATGTAATAGGTATTACCGGAGGTGTCGGAGCCGGAAAAACGGAAATTTTGAGTTATATACGCAGACATTACAGCTGCAGAATTTATCTGGCGGATGAAGTCGCCCATTTAGTCAAATTGCCGGGAACGGAGTGCTTTGATAAGCTGCTCGTACTTCTTGGCAGCGGTGTCCTGGACAGTGAAGGCAAAATTGACAGCAGGCATATGGCAGAAAAAATATTCGGGAATGAAGAGCTTTTGTCAAGGGTAAACGGCATAATTCATCCGGCAGTCAGGCTTTTTATCGGGGAAAGACTTGAGGAAGCAAAAGGAGAGCCCGGATTGGAATTGTTTTTTATTGAGGCTGCGCTTTTAATTGAAGCAGGCTACAGAGATATCGTGGATGAAATGTGGTACATATATGCCGATGAAAATGTCAGAAGGAGGAGACTGCGGGACAGCCGCGGCTACAGTGACAGTAAGACGGAAGGTATAATAAACAGTCAGCTTTCGGACAGGGAATTCAGGGAAAACTGTGATTTTGTCATAGATAACAGCGGAGAGCTTAACGACAGTTATGAGCAGATAAAGAAGAAATTGGAGGCTTTTACATGGCAGGGGTAAGAGAAGGTCAGGGACAGCTTGTATTTGGTCTGGATATAGGGACAAGAAGTATAGTGGGAACCGTGGGATATTTAAACGGCGGCAGGTTTCATGTTATGGCACAGCGTATCAGAGAGCATGAGACCAGGGCGATGCTTGACGGACAGATACATGATATCGGAAAGGTCGGAGAGACCATTTCTTATGTAAAAAAGCAGCTTGAGGAGGATTTAAACCGAAATCTCACTGAAGTGTGTATTGCTGCCGCGGGACGTGTGCTCAGGACTGTTACAACATATGC
>JAJQGF010000166.1 GCA_021200695.1 Lachnospiraceae bacterium | reverse complement strand
CTAATAAACATATCATCCTCTGCTGAAACTGCACATTCCAAAGGTTCTGATTCATAACCACTAACGACATTGATAGGACGCCAATGTCCGATCTCTCTTCCCCATTTCTGCTCATTAATCAATTCCCAAAGCATGATATCTCCATTTGTAGAAAAGGCAGCGAGCATAATCCGATTAGTTGTAAAAAATTGCAACGCTGTAATTGTCCGATTTTTAGTAGGAAGTCTCCACTGACACTGACCAGTTTTAACAATGCGGACTCTCACCACTTTCTGGCCAATCAACTCACTTCGCATTCTTTTTTCTCCCGGAATGCGCTCATCTGAGTAACTTGCTGCAAAACGCGGGTCTGAATGACAAATTGCAACAGCCTTTACTACACTTCCATGTCCTTCACAACAACTCATTTTTTTTAATTTTTGATCCCACGTCCATGCTTTTCTTGACTTCTCTGCCATGATAATTGCATTTCCATTAGCGGCCATTTCAATTCTTTGTATTTTTTCATTTGATAATTTTTTTCTTAAATCCTGCTTTGTTTTTGTATTTCGCCGCGTACGTGGAAATTCTTTTAATCCACCATTGATTAAATCCAATTCGTAATAGCTGCCATCAGCAAATTCACATTCAAGCATTCCCTCTTGATTCGTAAAGCGGACTTGACGAACTCGTTGAGGCAAATGAATCGTTCTTGTGCATATTTGTTCGTGAACATTCCAGATCTGTACAATCCGACCACCTGAGCAAAATGCCGCTATTTTCCCATCTTTTGTAAAGGAAGCTGTTATAACCTGACTATCCCCAAGAATCAAATCCGCGATGCAGGCGCGCTTTTTAACATCCCATATTTGTATCAAACCATTCTTATGGCCGATAGCAATCAACTGTGCATTTTCAGACACACTACTACATTCACCCAACATCTCATCATCTTTAAGCATTTCCATCAATGCATTAACATCATAAGATTGAGCATGTTCAACCTGCAAGATTTGAATTTCTTCGCCAATGCTTTCTTCTTTTTCGTAGGAAACCGTCCTCCAGGCATATTTTTGGTCGCCATTCGTCACAATCAATTCGTCAAGGCTACTAAACCCAATACTTGTTCTTGTCCCTTTATTCATAGGAACTCGTCCAACCATCATTTGGCTCCGCGTAACCACATTAGTCACCGACACATACCCATTTACTGATATTGCCGCAAGAGTCTTGCTGTCATGAGAAAATGCCATGCCTATAATCTTATTATGCCGCTGTTCGATCACAAACGTCCTCTTGGATACCTTTGCACCTTCAAGACAAATTGTCCCTTCAAAGTGATGTTTCAGATACTCTGCAAGAGAAACATTTCTCAAATCTAAATTGGAGAGATCTCGCACTACTGACTTCTGCACGTCTTTCAGCATCCAGCACACAAGTACGTTCTCAATTAAATAATTTCCTTCCTGCATCTCCTGTCCTCGACAGGAATCGAGCATTTGATGGCACAAACCATCTTGTGCCCAAACATCCTGTCGCATATTTCTGAGATAACCGGCAACAGCCATAGAAATTTGTGTACTTTTCCATTCTTCTGGGATTACAGAAACATCATCCAAGAGCTGGTTCAAATATTCAGCTGCACAATAATCCCGAAAAACCTGATGTGGAAATGCCATCTCACCATTACGGTAGCGAAGCAGGCAAAGTTCCGACACAAGTAAAGCATACAATTCGTCCTCTTCCAACGTTTTGATTCTGCTCAATCCAAAACTACGTTTAATACGTTTGAACTGCAATGGCATTGTTCGTATTTATCTTCCGCTAATTTCAGTGCCTTCTCTTCATCGCCAGATTCACAGAGCCTCCTATACATATCAGCATCTGATTTGGAATAATTCTGGCCGGTTTTCGTTTTATACAACTCTCCAAATCTTGAACAGCATACCCATGATTTCTGAATCACAGGCATACTGCCAAAATAAGCATACATCCATATCTCAAAGCAAGGATTTGACCAACCAACATTGATTCCTGCCTTTTTAGCGTCTCTGATGATCTGGTCAAAATTTTGTACCTGATCCCTGTCAAAGACAATCCAGGGGCTTCTATATTGTGCTTCATAAGCGGTCATTTCCAAACACTTTTGAATCAGATTTTGCGTTTTTGTTTCAATAACCTTGATAACAAGTTTCTTTTTTACATTTTCCGGCAGGCTGTCATGGAGACCGGTAAAATAGCAGCGTTCTGTCGCTTCGGTATCTGTCACAACCAGATAATAACCCATTTCCGGAACACGCTTTACCATTCGCTGGTCACGTGGTTTTCTGTTGCCGGTTCTATCTTTTCGAGCCATTGATCATTCCTCCTCTAAAAACGCTATTGTTTTCAAAGATGGAATCGCTCCATACTTACCAAGCAGATAATTTTTCTCATAGCTCTCATCTTTTCGTATCCGGGCACCTGTTTCATCCACAAAATCCGCAAGTGAATATAATGTTGAAACTCCCACATCATCCTTTTCGGTAAACCAAATCTCATCCCGCCGCAATAGTTGATTCGATAACTGCCATGTATCATGTGTCGTAAAAACCAACTGTGCATGATTCCGGTTTGTCTCAGGATTAAGGAATGTCAAAACAAAATTTCTTACCAGTAAGGGATGCAGCCGTGCGTTTAACTCATCAATGAAAAATACACCGCCATTTTTTAAGACGCTTTCCAATTCTGGATATAAAGCAAACATTTTCAGCGTTCCTGCTGACTCTTCTGACAAGGGGATTTTCGCCATTTCATCAGAGCCTTTCTTTTGATGCAAAGCATCAATCATATATTTTTCATCCTTCGTATCTTCCTGCTGCGGAAGCTTCGTAACCTCAAACCCTTTGATTGTTTCGTCAAAAGACGCAAAGTAGTCAATTACTTTCTCCCTAACACTTTCGTCAGTGACGAATCCTTTTGGAAGAAGCCTTGACATAAAGAAGTTTGTTACCGCATTTCCAAAATCAGCAAACTCGTTATTAAGAAACCAGTCACGAACCAGCTTACATTTTGCAATTTTGAGCTTAGCTCCGAGGGATACGATTAAAACCTGCTTTTCTAATGCAACTTTGATATTCTCTCTGCTTGCCTTCGGTATACCGGAGAGATCTAATGTTTCCTTATCCCTGTAAAAAATCATGGAATACTTCCGGGCTGTACGCGCCTTATAATTCAGCCACTCTTCCGTAATGCCATCCTCACCAATGCAGAAGCCATAGTTATAGGATTTCTCGGTTTTATCTCCTGGAACCGTGAAATATACTTCAAAACTTGTGTCTTCCTTTTCAGAGGATACATCAAACAGAAACGGGCGCGGCCTTACATCTTCAAAATTTTTTTCATCATCACCATATTTAAAGGAATCGGCAACATACTCACTCATATATTCAAACGCGCCATACACATTTGATTTTCCGCTTGCATTCGCACCATAGATTGCTGCAGCCGGTAGTATTTTTTCTCCTCCAACAGTTACAACTCTCTCTGAAAACTCAGTCATTTTTGCGGCTGACAAATCTAAAGTCGTGTCATCACGGAAGGAATTAAAATTTTTGAAATTAAATTGTATAAGCATAAAACCACCATCCTTTTCAGCTGTTATATCACTATTATACTCAACTTCTACTAATAGTCAACACTATAATGAGAGTTTTTCTCATTATCATGTATTTTTATTTGGTATCTTCTGCATGTCAACTGCAAGTCGGCAAATTCTCTATGTTTTGCCGACTTCCAGTTTTTGTATTTACAATAATCGCGGCGTACTTTAGGCCACAAGTGCTATGTTAAACACTATTGCCCATATGGGTTGTTATGAAAACAGATTTTTCGCCTGTTTCATAATTTAGAGTCTTTATGATTTTATATATTTCTGATTTCTGCTTGTAGGTTTATCCGGCATTATTCTCTTTATTCTTCCTGCTTCCAGCAGAGGTGTAAGATAGTTTCTTCTGAAATTTCCCCTGTCTTTTAAACCAATAAAGTTCATCATTTCCTTCTGACTCCGCGGCTGAACACAAAAGCAAACAAGCCTTTCCATTTTATCTTGTATGCTTAACTTGCTCACTTCACCGCTTTTTTGTTTATTAGCTTGCAAGACATCTTGGTGGGTATCTTGGTGGGTATCTTGGTGGGTGTCCATCATGTTTTTCTGGTTTTCCACCCACT
>JAJQGF010000138.1 GCA_021200695.1 Lachnospiraceae bacterium | reverse complement strand
GATATATACAAGGATATATAGGAAAGATGTCAGGGAGAAATTTACATAGGCGTACTCGGACCGGTGCGCACGGGAAAATCCACCTTTATAAAGAGATTTATGGAGGAATTGGTACTTCCTTTTATGGAGAATGACAGTGAGCGTACCAGAGCTGTCGATGAGCTTCCCCAGAGTGCAGGCGGCCGTACGATTACGACAACTGAGCCTAAATTTATACCGAGTGAGGCTGCAAAGGTTATGCTTGACGGAGACATAGAGGTGTCTGTCAGACTGATAGATTGTGTAGGATATATGGTGGAGGGAGCCGCGGGGCATATGGAGGAGGGCGAGGAGCGCATGGTGCAGACACCGTGGTTCGATGTCGGAATTCCGTTTACGCAGGCCGCTGAGATGGGAACAGATAAGGTGATGAAGGACCATTCCACTATTGGTCTGGTAATTACTACGGATGGCAGCATCGGAGAGCTTCCAAGAAATAATTATCTTGATGCAGAGGAAAAAACTGTCATTGCCATGAAAAAGACCGGTAAGCCCTTCCTTGTATTGGTAAACAGTAAAAAGCCTTACTCAGATGAGGCTAAGAGGACTGCGGCCGACATTTCAGAAAAATATGGAGTTACGGCTATGACTGTAAACTGTGAGCAGCTCAAAAAAAATGACATTGATGAAATTCTTGAGCAGATATTATATGAATTTCCAATTTCCTCCGTGGAATTTTATATGCCCAAATGGGTAGAGCTTCTGCCGTCGGATAATCGTATGAAAGCGGATATTATGGAGAAGCTCATGGAGGTCATGAAAAATTATGATATAATACGTGATGTTAAGGAAAATCCTGTAAGCATAAACAGTGAGTATGTTAAGAGATGCAAATCGGACGGAATTAATCTGTATGACGGTACAATAAGGGTTCAGCTTGATACAGATGAAAAATATTATTATGAAATGCTTACCGAGATGGTGGGTGAGGAGATTAACGACGAGTACAGTCTGATACGTAAGCTTAGAGAATTTGCTGAAATGAAGCATGAGTATACAAAGGTGCTAAGTGCCATAAGTATGGTGAGAATGAAGGGATATGGAGTTGTAACGCCTGAAAAGGAGGAGATAGTGCTTGATAAGCCTGAGGTAATCCGGCACGGAAATAAGTACGGCGTCAAAATTAAAGCAACAAGCCCCTCGATACACATGATACGCGCAAATATTGAGACCGAAATAGCGCCAATAGTAGGGACTAAGGAGCAGGCTGACGATTTAATCACTTATATAGAGCAGGCCGACGAGGCTGAAAGCATATGGGATACCAATATATTCGGGAAAACTGTTGAGCAGCTTGTCAATGACGGAATTACCTCTAAGGTGTCGGCAATAGGCGAGGAAAGCCAAATGAAGCTTCAGGACAGCATGCAGAAGATTGTAAACGACATTAACGGAGGGATGGTCTGTATTATTATTTGATTTTTATGCGGCTATGGGATTTGCATTGTAATAGGGGAAGGCATAGCCATATACGGTAATAAACAAAAATAAAACAATTAGAAGGAGCATTACGCCAAAAAAGCATGAGATAAGCATATTACCGGTGAACGGATATCTGGGAGAGACTTGCTCCCGGACGGCCGAAGCCGGTATTTTTGTCTTCAAAAATTCCGACAGTCTTTCAAAGCCCGCGGTACAGTAATAGCATATCGGAATCAGAGCCGGCAGAACATATCTTCCCTGAGGCTGATAATCAGTTGAATATGAATACCAGATGCTTAATGCAAGAGGCATGATAATGCAAAAAATCATATTGAGGTGCAGAAATATTCTGAATACATGGCGGCAGGATTTTTTTGAACTCAATTTGGGCAGAGTGGGAATGCTTATTATTTTAAGCAGTATTCCTGTAAAAAATAATAGCTTGTAAAATCTGTACAGCCACACGGTGCTTACTATGGTCATGGGACCGTAAATACCTATAAAGCTCAGAAGCGTAAGCGTAAGAAAGTCGGATTTGGTGAGCATATACCATATACTGTGCCCCTCGTTCAGGTATGTGCTCATAACGGAGGGCATATACTCGGGAAGAGCATACAGAGCTCCACAGTAGTTTCTTGTTTTTAAGCCAAGGAAATCGCCGTCATAAAGCACGGCGCTTCTTATAAACCACCAGCTAATTCCTATAAGTACGGGGACTGCTATAGTAAGACCCTTTACAATAAATTTTTTAAAATCAAAGAAGAGCTTTCTTTTACCCTCCCCGGTATAACGTGCATTAAAAAAGTATGCAGTGAAAATCAGTATTAAGCTTAAAATATATGCGTACGCATTATAGTAGGACAGTGCGCAGAGGATTATTCCCGCAGATAAAAGCAGTGAGGAGCTTAATGAAAAATCATTTTCAAGGCAAAGAGACATTGCGTATAAAATAATAGATATTGAAAGCATACAGCAGGAATCGGTATTTACATAAGTGTGAACGAATATACTCTGAGGCAGAAAGGTCACAAGAAAGCTGAAAAACCATGAAATGCGAGGGTCTTTAAACCATTTTCTGCCCAATAAAAGCACAACATAAGCCATGATAAGACCCATAGACAGATTAACAAGGCGAGCCGTATATAAAAGAGCGGTCTCAGAATCGGTAAAAAGGCTTACCAGCCGCATTGTATAGCCCTGAAGCATATAGGGCAGGATTGGCTGAAAGGCATAGGAAAAGCCGTAGCCTCCTATGCGTATTTCTTCGTCAAAGCCGTTGGGAAGAGTACCGTAGCGGCAAATGTATTGCGGAATAAGATATCTGTTATACTCATCCGGAGGGTTTCCGAAGGGCTGTTTAAATACCATTGACAGACCGATAATTAAAAACACACCGAAATAGAGCACCCTAAGCAGGCACTCTGATTTATTTGTGTTGAATTTACCGTTTAATGCAAAACGAATTTTCACAGACATTTCCATAACCTCTTTCCGGTTAAGTGCAGTGAGGAAAAACTGCATGATTTATAATAGCATATTTTTCCCCATATAACAAATGAATTGCTTTTTACAGTAAATTTTTGTATAATTATAATGCTTGTAAAATATAAAAAGTTAGAGCTTCGGATTGGAGTATTCATATTGGAAAGAGTTAAAGAATTTATTGACAGATACAGAGGCAGGCTAATCCTTATAAGTGTTCTGATTGTTTTAATACACTTTTCCAAGCTGAACAATGCCGTTATCGGGATAGATACGGAGGATCTTATAAGGGAGCAGAGAAAATTCTATCAGGGCTGGCTTGGCATAGGCAGATATGGTCTGGTGCTTTTGAAAAGACTTTTTGGGGGATATGACGAGTTTAATCCGTATTTTACGGGATTGATGACCCTGGTATTCCTTATTGCTTCAATATTTGCATTTTTTTATCTGTGGGAAAAGGCTTCGGGAAATGCCTTTGTCTCATCTGGTAATGCTATTACAGACACAGTCTGCTGGACGGCGGGTGCTGTCCTTTGGGCAAGCCATCCCGTTATAACAGAGCAGCTGTATTTTTCACTCCAGAGCATGGAGGTATGCTTCTCAATATTACTGACTGCGCTTGCCTTATTATGCATACTTAAATATCAGGAGTGCGGACAAAGCATAAGGAGGCGGTTATTGCTGCCTGCGGCATGTCTGTTGCTTCTTGTGTCATTTTCGACTTATCAGTCCTTTGTTGAATTATATATATTTGGAACCGTGTCGGTTGTGCTGCTTAAGGCTCTTGTCATGCTTTTGTCTGAGGACAATGAAACAAGCGCAGTCAGGCTGGTCAGAATACTGTTTCCGTATATTGCCGTATTTATTGTTACATTTGTGGGAAATATGATTTCCACGAGGTTATTTTTTGCCGGTTCATCATATCTCACTAAGCAGATTGAATGGGGAAACGCGCCGGTATCGGATATAATTGCTTCAATTTTAAAGCAGGCTGCAAAGACTCTTACAGGTGTGGGCTTTGTTCATTATGATTTTACCTTCGGGATCTTGACTATATTTACTTTAGGCCTTATACTTACGCTTCTGCTAAGGCATGGACGTCGTAAAAAAGGCAGCTTCGGTATGCTGCTGTTTTTGAGTGCGGCATTAGTTGTGTCGCCATATCTTCTGCTTATAATATGCGGTGGTAATGTTGTCGTAAGGTCACAGCTTGCTCTTCCGGCACTGACGGGCTTTTATGCATATAC
>JAJQGF010000219.1 GCA_021200695.1 Lachnospiraceae bacterium | reverse complement strand
ATTGATAATTGCACCCATGCCATCCTCGTTAAAGAAATGGACAAGCTCTGAGCCCTTTCCCCCCTGAGCCCCATACCCAGGTACAAGAATAAAGGTCTTTGGCATAATTTTTCTCAAAAGCTTACCCTGCTGCGGATATGTAGCACCGACAACGGCTCCCACATAGCTGTAGTCTTCGCCCATGCACTGCTCACCCCATTCAGCAACCTTCTCACCCACCAGCTCATACAGAGGCTTTCCGTCTATCAGCCTGTCCTGAAACTCTCCGCTGGAGGGATTTGAGGTTTTGACCAGCACAAATATTCCCTTCTTTTCCTCCCTGCATACGTCGATAAAGGGATTTACCCCGTCAGAGCCAAGATATGGATTTACCGTTACAAAGTCCTCGTCAAATGCATAATACGAATGCTCTCCAACCTGAACCCTTCCGAGATGACCGACAGCATATGCCTCAGAGGTTGAACCTATATCCCCTCTCTTAATATCTCCTATTACTATAAGCCCCTTTTCCCTACAATAATCTACGGTTTTCTTAAATACGGTCAGCCCCGGAATTCCAAACTGCTCATACATTGCGATTTGCGGCTTTACCGCAGGAATAAGCTCATAAATTGCATCAATAATTCCCTTATTGTACTGCCATATTGCCTCAGCTGCGCCCTCAAGAGTCTCGCCACATTCCGCAAACACAGCCTTTTTAATGTGCTCCGGTACAAATTTCATCATGGGGTCAAGACCTGCCACGATGGGTGCGTTAGTCTGCTTTATTTTCTGAATAAGCCTGTTAATCATAATTTCCTCCTGATTAATTTTATCTGGTAGACAGAAACTCCTGCTCTCTGGCTGCCACATCGTCATCGGGATATGTTGCCATATAGTTGTTTATAAGCACCGCTGCCTTCTGGTACTCTCCCAGATATTCATATGCCATTATCTCGTTGAAGGCAAGGGTCTGCATCATTCCGTTATCCTCAATCTGCATGCCTGCCTGAAATGCCTCAAGCGCCGCCTGATAATCCTGCTTCGACATATTACAGAGTCCAAGCTGATTATATATCTCCGCGTTCCCGGCGTCCTTTGCTATATAGCTGCTGTAGACATTCGTTGCGTAATTATACTCGCCTATGGCTTCATATGCCCTTCCCAGAAAAAGCGTGCTTTCCGCTCCTCCGTCCTCACGGGATTCCTCAAGCAGAAGAGCTGCCTCCTGATATTGTCCAAGATAATAATATATCCTTCCCTTATCAAAGCTGTCCATACTGCTCTCTCCGGCGCTGAGCGCATTGTTAAGATATTCCTGCCCCGTAGAGCCATATCCGTAATGCTCCATCGCCTGATAAATATCTATAAGACGGTCATAGTTTTTGCTGTCCATAGATATTACCAGGTCAAAATCCTGCTTTGCACCTTCATAGTCGGACTGCGCAAGGCATACGGTACCCCTCAGAAAGTATGCCGTCTCCTCCTTTTCCCTAAGTGCAAGAATCGCATCATAAATCCTCTCTGCCTCGGCATATTGTCCATTTTTGCAGTAGGCAGCCGCCATATAGTAATTTATGTCATAGTCCACATCCTGAACAAAACCTGTTCCGGACGACAGTGCACTCTCAAAGCACTCAACCGCCTGCGCGTATTCGGTAAGCCCCATGTATGCTATACCTCGTCCGCGCATTATCAGACGTATGTCCTCTCCGGCATTCTCAGCCTCGTCAAATTTTGCCAGCGCATCACTATAGCTTAAGGACTGCACAAGCTCCATTCCCTCGTCAGTCAGACTGTTGCCGGCGCAGCCTGCAAGCAAAACTGCCATAAGCAGAGCCATTGCCGCCGGTATTATTCTTCCTTTGTACGATTTCATTTACAGCCTCCATATGCGCCCTTTCACACTTCCTGCTGAAGCTGTGACGTGCAGTGAGGGCATCTTGTTGCCTCAATGTCTATATCGCTTCTGCAAAACGGACATTTCTTAACGGTGGGCGCCTTAATCTCCGGCTCCTTTTTGCCAAGCTTGTCCGACAGGGTGTTAATGACTTTTACAAGGCAAAAAATCACGAATGCCGTAATCAGGAAATTAATGACGGCTGTAATAAAATTGCCGTACATAAGTACAGGGGCATTCTCCCCGCTCCCGAGCTTTACCATGAGACTGCTGAAATCAGTTCCTCCAAATATTCCCAACAACGGCGTCAGAATATCCTGATTGAGAGACGTTACGATTGATGTGAAGGCTCCGCCTACAATAACGCCGACCGCCATGTCAATAACATTTCCACGCATGATAAATTTTTTAAACTCGTTCACAAAACCCTTGCCTTTACTCATAAGTACCTCCATATTTTGCGGTCCGCAGGTACATATACATGCAAACCACAGCTTTTAATAAATTTAAATTTTCACTATAATATCGTACCACAAGCGGGCGGTCAGAACAAGGATAACATTATTTGCAACTTTGATTATTTTCATATATACTAATATTTATATATGTGTTTTCTATATTTTACAGAGCGGAGGCATTATGCAGCGGATTAACAATGATATTAAGCAGGGCACACTCAGACAGGCATATCTGTTGTACGGTGATGAACGTTATCTTAAGATGCAGTACAGAGACCGTCTGAAAAAGGCTCTATGCAGCGAGGGTGACGATATGAATACACATTACTATGAGGGAAAGGACATTTCCGTCGGCGAGATAATTGATTTGGCGGAAACACATCCCTTTCTTGCCGGGCGCCGTGTTATATTTATAAGCGGAAGCGGTCTTTTTAAATCCGGCGGGGAGAAGCTCGCGGAATATCTTGCAGAGCCAAATGAAACGTCCTATTTCGTGTTTACCGAGGAGGAGGTAGACAAGCGAAGCCGGCTGTTTAAAACAGTGCGCGACAAGGGCTATGCCGCCGAATTCGGGGTTCAGGACGAGACTACCCTTATGCGCTGGACAGCCGGGATTTTAAAACGCGAGGGTAAAAATATCTCCGAAGCAACACTGCGGCTTTTTCTCTCTAAGACCGGAGACGATATGGAAAATATACACAGTGAGCTTGAGAAGCTTATATGCTACACACTTGAGCGGGATGTTATAACCGACACTGATGTAGAAAGCATATGCACCGACCGTGTGAGCAATCACATTTTTGATATGATAAATGCCATTGCGGACAGACAGACCAGCAAAGCCCTCTCTCTTTATTATGACCTGCTTGCTCTCAGAGAGCCCGCAATGCGGATTCTTTTTCTGATTGCCAGACAATGTAACATACTGCTTCAGGTTAAGGAAATGAAAGCCCGCGGCTTTGACAACAAAGCCATCGGGGGTGCTGTTTCCCTGCCCCCATTTATTGCGGGCAAATATGTAAATCAGGCTTCAAAATTCAGCGTTGCTGCCCTGCGCCATGTCGTTGAGCAGTGCGTTGATGCCGAGGAGTCCGTAAAAAGCGGACGCATGAATGATGTTATGAGCGTTGAGCTTCTTATAATATCAGTTCTGAATGCATGAGCGGCTGCCGCACCACTCCTCTATCATTATATTGTCTTTACTGCATCGCACTGTGACCGCACCGCTCTCCATTGTACTGTAAATTTTTGTAAGACTTTTCTCAAGCCTGTCTATAAGCTCATCATGCGGATGTCCATACGTATTGCTTTTTCCGCAGGAGATAACTGATATAAGAGGCTTCACCGTATTGAGAAGCTCTGCGGATGTAGAATTTCTTGAACCGTGATGTGCCACCTTAAGCATTGTGATTTCTGATATATCTGCATTTTTTAATTCCTCCAAAAGCAATTCCTCACCCTCCGCTTCGACATCTCCAGTCAGAAGGAGTGAATAGTCTCCGCTTTCTACAAGGAAACACGCTGATGCCGCATTTATATTCTCACAGCTCCAGGCTTCAGGCGGGTGCATACAGGTAAATTTTACCGTGCCGTCCTGCCAGCATGCTCCCGTATTTATATATATTATGGCAGGAGTCCCTGCCTTCTCCTGAGCGCATACGGACAGAATATCTTCAAACTCCTCTCCCTCAACATATGGAAGCAGAATATTTTCAATTTCAATTCCCCATTCGCCCCGGTGCTCAAGCAGTTCTACGATTCCATTGCAATGGTCAGCATCCTCATGGGAAACTATTATTCCGTCTATATGGCTTATACCATAATATTTCAAATATGGCTTCAATACATATTCACCTACGC
>JAJQGF010000009.1 GCA_021200695.1 Lachnospiraceae bacterium | reverse complement strand
GATTTGTGTGCAGACACTGCGGCGTGGGCAAGGAGAGATTTGAGGAACTGATGATGGAAACGGGTGTGCTTACAAAGGATGTCGGCACTATTCTTGTCGGAGAGGAGAGTGTAAATTATGGAATAATAAATGAGGTAGGTGGCATTGACAAGGCGATAAAAAAGCTGCATGAAATGATATGCGGAGCCTGCTAAAAGGAGCATTGCAGGGCATTATATGTGAACGTCCACAGTGAATATTTGCAAAATATACATGATGACAAGACAGGATAAAAATGGTATACTTAGCTTTATATGGAGTTATTTAAGGATAGAGAGGTAAGAAGATGGCAGAAGCATCAGGCAGAAGAACAACATCTTCAGGCAAAAATACACGAGGCAAGAAGACCGGTACAGGCAGGAAAAATGAACAGCAAAGAATAAGCGCAAAAAAAGAGGCGGATGACGAGCAGGAGGCGCGCGACAGAGAGCTCTTCAGAGAGATAAGCCTTATAGCGCTCTTTATAGCGCTGGTTATTTTATTTTTCTGTAATTTTGGAATAATCGGGCCGGTGGGAGATGCCGTAAGCAGCTTTTTATTCGGAGTTTTTTGATTCAGTGAGTATATTGCGACGGTTCTTTTGTTTGTGGCAGCTGCATTCTGGCTTGCAAACAGCGGGAATCCGACTGCTGTGCGAAAGCTGTCAGCGGGAGTTGTTCTGTTTATAATGTTCGGGACTGTATGCGAGCTCGTTTCGGGAGCTGCAGCCTCAATGGAAAATTATGATATTAAGACAATATATACGGAATGCAGCAACGGAAGAAACGGGGGAGGCATTGTCGCGGGAAGCTTTGCGTACCTTCTTTGGCATTATCTTGGTACTGTGGGCGCCGTGCTTGTAGTGATACTGTGTTCTGCGGTCAGTATTATTCTGCTGACTGAAAAGTCTCTTTTTGCGGGTGTCAGGAATGGCGGCAGTATTTTAAAAGAGCGCACAAGAGAGGAAAATGAGAGATATAGGGAATATGCCGGGGAAAGGCGCAGACGACAGAGTGAGCAGCGTGCAAGGCGTGATGAAGAAAAATCCAGACGCGCGGAGGAGAAGAAGCTGCGCGCGGAGGAGAGGGAGAACGAGCAGATACTCCGTATGGAAAGGAAAGTAAGCGGAGTGACTCTTGACACCTCCTTAAAGAAGCAGGATGCTGTTCGGCATACTGATGATATTCATGAAATTACATATGAAGATGATACGGAAAGCCAGGCTGCACAGGAAGCTGAGAGCAAGGTAATTGATTTTGAAAAAATTAAAATAAGCAGCATGCATCAGGAAGAAATTCCAAATATTGCAAATACTGTAAAGAGCATAAAAGGCGGAAACAGCATGGAAAGCCTGCTTGCAGATTATTCAGGAGAGACTGCGGGAGGCAGTACGGCGGCAAAGCTTCCGCCCGAAGCTGAAAATATACGCGTACATAAAGAGGAGCCGGCGGAGGTAAGACCGGTGGAGGAGAAAAGCCCTGCCCCAGGGGTGAGCCCTGCACCGCTTCCGCAGCCTGCGGTCATTGAAAAGCAGCCGGCAGCGGAATATAGATTTCCGCCGATTGAACTATTGAAAAAAGGGAAGACCGCCACAGGAGACTCGGCAAATGAGCTCCGAGAAACGGCACTGAGGCTGCAGCAGACACTTAATACCTTTGGCGTTAAGGTGACAATTACAGATATAAGTCAGGGCCCCAGCGTTACAAGATATGAGCTTCAGCCTGAGCAGGGCGTTAAGGTCTCAAAGATTGTAAGCCTTTCTGACGACATAAAGCTTAATCTTGCAGCAACTGATATACGTATTGAAGCGCCCATTCCCGGGAAGGCAGCCATTGGAATAGAGGTTCCAAACAAGGAAAACATGGCGGTCGCACTCAGGGATTTGCTTGAAAGCAGGGAATTTAAGGATTTTAACTCCAATATAGCATTTGCTGTAGGAAAGGATATTGCGGGAAAAACTGTTGTCGCGGATATCGCCAAGATGCCGCATATGCTAATAGCAGGCTCCACCGGCTCGGGAAAATCTGTATGCATCAATGCGCTTATTATGAGTATTCTTTATAAGGCTCATCCGAATGATGTAAAACTGATTATGGTTGACCCTAAGGTGGTGGAATTAAGTGTTTATAACGGAATACCTCATCTTCTGCTTGATGTGGTTACGGACCCCAAGAAGGCGTCTGCTGCGCTTCATTGGGGAGTCACGGAAATGGAGGACCGCTACAAAAAGCTTGCGGAATATAATGTAAGGGATATTAAGGAATATAATAAGAAGCTGGATGCAATGAGAGCGGCCGGCAATGAAAATATTCCTGAGAAAATGCCCCAGATTGTCATAATAGTAGATGAGCTTGCAGACCTTATGATGATATGTCCCGGAGAGGTTGAGGAGTCAATATGCCGTCTGGCACAGCTTGCAAGGGCGGCGGGTATTCATCTTGTTATTGCAACCCAGCGGCCAAGCGTTGATGTCATAACAGGACTTATAAAAGCAAATATGCCGAGCCGTGTGGCTTTTGCGGTCTCCAGCGGAGTAGACTCAAGGACAATACTTGATATGAACGGCGCTGAGAAGCTTCTGGGAAAGGGAGATATGCTGTTTTACCCGCAGGGATATTCAAAGCCTGCCCGTATACAGGGCGCTTTTGTGTCAGACAATGAGGTGTCTGAGGTGGTTGATTTCCTTAAAAACCAGAGACTTGGCAATAACTATGCGGAGGACATAGAGGAAAAGCTTAAGAGTATGGGAGGAGGCGCGTCAGCCTCAGGAGGAGATTCCACAAACTCAAGAGATGAGTATTTTGAACAGGCAGGGCGTTTTATAATTGACAAGGATAAAGCATCAATCGGAATGCTTCAAAGAGTATTAAAGGTAGGCTTTAACAGAGCGGCACGAATAATGGACCAGCTTTGCGACTATGGCGTCGTGGGCGAGGAGGAGGGCACGAAGCCCCGTAAGGTTCTTATGAGTATGGAGCAGTTTGAACAGCTGCTTGAAGAAATTTAATTTATTAAGCTTTAATACTGTGGAGGAGAGAGATTATGAAAACAGATATTCAGATTGCACAGGAATCAGTTATGGAGCCGATTGTTAAGGTCGCGGAAAAAATAGGAATCAGTGAGGAGGACATAGAGCTTTACGGCAGATACAAGGCAAAGCTTAGCGATGAATTTATAGAAGGAGTAAAGAAAAGACCCAATGGAAAGCTTATTCTTGTGACTGCTATTAACCCTACTCCTGCCGGTGAAGGCAAGACCACCACAAGCATAGGACTTGGAGAGGCATTCGGAAGACTTGGAAAGAAAGCTGTTATAGCCCTAAGGGAGCCCTCTCTCGGTCCCTGCTTTGGAATTAAGGGAGGGGCTGCCGGAGGAGGATATGCGCAGGTTGTCCCGATGGAGGATTTGAATCTTCATTTTACAGGTGATTTTCATGCAATTACATCGGCAAATAATTTGCTCGCGGCGCTCATTGACAATCATATCCAGCAGGGAAACGAGCTTAATATAGACACCAGACAGATAGTATGGAAGCGCTGTATGGATATGAATGACAGGGTATTGAGAAATATAGTGGTGGGACTTGGAAATAAGACAGACGGATTTGTCAGGGAAGACCATTTTGTTATTACCGTTGCAAGTGAGATAATGGCAATACTGTGCCTTGCCACAGATATGAAGGACCTTAAGAAAAGGCTGGCGCGTATAGTTGTTGCCTATAACATGAAGGGAGAGCCCGTATGTGCAGGAGACTTAAATGCTGTCGGCGCAATGGCGGCATTGCTTAAGGATGCCATAAAGCCCAATCTTATACAGACTCTTGAGCACACACCGGCGCTTGTCCACGGCGGACCGTTTGCCAATATTGCACATGGCTGTAATTCTGTCAGGGCGACAGACACGGCACTCAAGATAGCCGATTATTGCATTACTGAGGCCGGCTTTGGCGCGGATCTTGGCGCGGAGAAATTTTTCGATATTAAGTGCCGTATAGCAGGTTTTAAGCCGGATGCGGCGGTACTTGTTGCAACAATCCGCGCATTGAAGTACAATGGAGGTGTGCCCAAAAATATGCTTGGAGAAGAGAATCTTGAAGCGCTTGAGGCGGGGATAGTTAATCTTGAAAAGCATATAGAAAATCTCCAAAAATATGGTGTTCCCGTGGTTGTCACGCTTAATTCATTTG
>JAJQGF010000255.1 GCA_021200695.1 Lachnospiraceae bacterium | reverse complement strand
GTTAAAAACGGTCCCAATGAGGGCGAGTCCCTTGCACCCGTTGCAAAGAGGCTTTCGGAGAAGCTTGGCCGGGAGGTTGTTTTTGTAGCTGATTATAATGTAACCGGTGAAGCTGCTGCCAAGGCGGTAGAGGAAATGAAGGATGGAGATGTAGTTCTTCTCCAGAATACCCGTTTCCGCGGTGCGGAGGAGACCAAAAACGGCGAGCAGTTTTCAAAGGAGCTGGCTGACCTTGCGGATTTGTATGTATGTGATGCTTTCGGCTCATCACACAGAGCGCACGCATCAGTTGAAGGAGTTACGAAATTTATCACCGCAAAGGGCGGAGAAAATGTAGTAGGTTATCTTATGCAGAAGGAGATTAATTTCCTCGGAAATGCAGTTGAGAATCCTGTAAGACCCTTCGTGGCTATTCTCGGGGGCGCAAAGGTTGCCGACAAGCTCAATGTTATTTCCAATCTGCTTGAGAAGTGCGACACACTTATTATCGGCGGCGGCATGGCATATACCTTCTTAAAGGCTCAGGGCAAGGAGGTTGGAAAGTCTCTGGTTGATGATGAGAAGCTTTCATATTGTAAGGAAATGATGGATAAGGCTGATAAGCTTGGCAAGAAGCTTCTTCTTCCGATTGACACAACTGTTGCGGCGGCATTCCCTGACCCTATTGACGGCCCAATAGAGGTGTCACATGTTGATTCCGATAAGATTCCGGCTGATGTTGAGGGACTTGATATCGGACCAAAGACAGCAGAGCTGTTTGCAGATGCGGTAAAGAGTGCAAAGACAGTAGTCTGGAACGGTCCTATGGGTGTATTTGAGAATCCTACGCTTGCAGCAGGAACAATCGCAGTGGCTAAGGCTCTTGCAGAAACCGATGCGACCACCATTATTGGCGGCGGCGATTCGGCAGCGGCAGTAAATCAGCTTGGCTTCGGCGACAGGATGAGCCATATCTCCACCGGCGGCGGAGCTTCGTTGGAATTCCTTGAGGGCAAGGAGCTTCCCGGTGTTGCGGCGGCTGATGACAAATAGCGCAAAAACAGCGCAGAAATGAGGATGGATATGTCAAGAAGAAAGATTATAGCAGGTAACTGGAAGATGAACATGACTCCCGCTGAGGCTGTAAAGCTTGTTGAAGAGCTTAAGCCTCTGGTGGCTACTGACGATGCAGATGTTGTTTACTGTGTACCTGCCATTGATATTGTGCCCGTTGTTGAGGCTGTAAAGGGTACAAATGTCGAGGTGGGCGCCGAGAATATGTATTTTGAGGATAAGGGTGCATACACTGGAGAAATCTCAGCTCAGATGCTTGTGTCTGCGGGAGTAAAATATGTTATAATCGGTCACTCGGAGAGACGTGATTATTTCAAGGAGGACGATGCTCTTCTAAACAAGAAGGTTAAGAAGGCATTTGAGGCTGGTCTTATACCCATTCTCTGCTGCGGAGAATCCCTTGAGCAGAGAGAGATGGGAGTTACCCTTGATTGGATAAGATTTCAGATAAAATCAGACCTGGTGGGTGTCAGCTCAGAACAGGTTAAGTCTATGGTTATAGCATATGAGCCTATCTGGGCCATCGGAACCGGAAGAACGGCAACCTCTGAGCAGGCTCAGGAGGTCTGCGGCGCAATACGTGACTGTATCAGAGAGCTTTACGGCGATGATGCCGCCGAGGCAGTCCGTATTCAGTACGGCGGCTCTGTAAATGCGGGAAATGCCGCGGAGCTTTTTGCAAAGCCGGATATAGACGGAGGTCTCGTAGGCGGCGCAAGCCTTAAGGCTGATTTTGGAAAAATTGTCTGCTATAATGCATAGGAACTCTTATTATGGATAATACTGAAATGCTTACTGCAGGGCTTTTTGCCCTGCAGGATTTAAAATACAGGGATTTCCACAGCAGACTTGTTCCGGAAATACCAAAGGACAGAATTATAGGGGTTCGCATGCCTGAGCTTAGAAAATATGCGGTGAGAGTGTCAAAAAATACGGATTGTTCAGAGTTTCTTGCTGCACTTCCGCATTTTTATTATGATGAGAACAATCTTCATGCTGCCTTGCTTGCCATCAGATACAGGGATATAGATAAATATCTTGAGGAGCTGGAGAAATTTCTTCCGTATGTGGATAATTGGGCTACATGCGATATGATGGGGGCAAAAATTTTCCAAAGACATCTGCCGCTGGTGCATGAGAGAGTGAAGGAGTGGGTTAAAAGTCCGCTTACATATACTGTGCGCTTTGGCATAGTGACGCTTTTGAACTATTTTCTGGACGATGCATTTGACGAGAGAGACCTGGATATGGCGGCAGGAATCAGGTCGGATAAGTATTACGTGAAAATGGCTGTGTCATGGTATTTCAGTATGGCGCTGGTTAAACAGTACGATGCTGCTGTAAATTATTTTACGGATAAACGTCTTGACATGTGGACTCACAATAAAGCTATTCAGAAGGCGAGAGAGAGTCTCAGGATTGACACAGAGACAAAGGAGTATCTGAAGACTTTAAAAATATAAAATATAGAGAAGTAAAAAAGCACCCACATGACGGTATGGGTACTTTTAAATGCATAATTATTGTTAATTTTAAGACATGCCGTTTACAGCCTTGCTTATACGGGACACTTTTCTGGAAGCGTTGTTTTTATGATAAACGCCCTTTGAAGCAGCCATCTCAATAACCTTTGTGGCAGAAGCAAGCTCAGCCTGTGCAGCAGTCTTGTCGCCGGCCTCAACAGCAGCAAAAACCTTTTTAATAGCAGTCTTGACACCTGACCTGACAGCCTTATTTCTATCAGCTCTGGTCTGGCTGACTAAAATTCTCTTCTTAGCAGATTTAATATTAGCCAAGTCGTACACCTCCGTTTGTATACATAATTGATTTGTTGAAATTGTTTAATCTTAGCCAGACACGGGACTAATTTAAACATACTATTGTAGTTTAGCCAATATTCCTGATTTTGTCAATACATAATTATTGATTTTTTAAGAAACAATATCCATATGTAAAAAGCTTTGGAATGGAGAAGGAAATGTCAAATCTACAGGTGAGAACAGACCTTGCGCTGGAGGCAAAGGAAAGCATAGCTGATGCTGACGATAAGATGAGTGGAGTGCACATGGAGGAATATTATATGGAAGAGGAAGACATCCATGTGACAAAGGTGGTTATAGAGTCAAGGAATGCAGCCAGAATGATGGGGAAGCCAATGGGAAGATATGTGACAATGGAGGCGCCTGCCCTGGTAGAGCCTGACGATGATTATCACAGGGAGATTTCAGAATGCCTTGCGGAGATTCTGCTGGATATAATACCTGATTCCGGCACAGAACAGTCAATTCTTGTAGTGGGGCTTGGAAACAGGGAGGTAACAGCTGATGCCCTGGGACCTCATGTGGTTGACAATCTTTTTATCACAAGACATGTGGTAAAAACATATGGCAAGGCGGCATATAACTGCAGCCACATGAATCTGGTAAGCAGCATTGAGCCGGGGGTAATGGCAAAAACAGGAATGGAAACTGCCGAGATTGTAAAGGGAGTGGTCTCTGAGACAGAGCCTGACACAGTTATCGTCATTGATGCATTGGCGGCAAGAAGCACCAGAAGGTTAAACCGCACTATTCAGATAACTGACACGGGTATTCAGCCCGGCTCGGGAGTAGGCAATCACAGAAACGCGCTTACTATGGAGAGCCTTGGAGTGCCGGTGATAGCGATAGGAGTGCCGACGGTTGTGGATGCGGCGACTATTGTAAGTGATGCAATGGACAAAATATTAGAAGGAAAATGTGAACGTGTTGAATATTTGGGACAGTTCAGAAGCTCCTTTGCAGAGCTTAACAATATGTATATGACAGGAAAGGATATTGACTCCGTAATCAAGAGGGTAAGCTTTACTATATCCGAGGGGATAAATATTGCAATGGACCGGGCAGCAGGACAGATGGGGGAATAGGAGGAAAATGGACAGCATATAAATAGACAATGGCTTCATATAAGCTAATACCGGAAAGGCTTTAACAGAGAAGGGAGTGCCCGGAATCAGCAATGCTCGTTAAGGTAACCTCAATGCGCCGATATGTAATTTTGGCAGCGGCCGTTCTGCTCATTTTATTTATGATAATGTCAGGAGGTCAGAATAAGGATAATTCAATTAAAAAGGTTTTTGGCAGTCAGCTTGTGAGAGAGGCAGAGTCGGCAGTGTGTGATATGT
>JAJQGF010000076.1 GCA_021200695.1 Lachnospiraceae bacterium | reverse complement strand
CCCTCATATATTCCACTCTGGTCTCCCTACAGGCTGCCATAATATTCCTCGTGGCCTCAACCGCATACGGATGTGTCGCGTCAATGCATATAATTCCTCCGTCTCCGCATTGCTTTATGAGACTGTTTAAAAGCTCCTCGATTCCCTTTCCGTCAAGCCTGCCGCAATAAATATGTATATTATCGGCATTCGGGATAAGAGAAGCGCCATACTCTGTTGCAACACTTATATATATATTTATCTCCCTTCCCGCGAAACGCTCTGTCAGCAGACGCCCTTCAACCGTGCCTCCAAATATTACTGCCGTATATTTATTTTTTTCCATGTTATCTTTTATGTCTGATATCAATTCTGTCTCCCGCCGCTTAAGTCTATATCCTTTTAGTAACCATCTTATCGTTCATAAGAGCTGTACTCATGCTTCCAATAAACACCGTTGTGAACATATCAGCCTCCGTTTCCGCAAGCTCCGAGAGCGAGAGCACCCTGCTCTCCTCTCCCTCTCTGCCTATGCTTCTTACATATCCGCAGACTGTAGCGCCTGACATATATTCCAGAAGTATGTCGCAGGCGCGCTTAAGATATCCGCTTCTTCTGCGGCTTGACGGATTGTAAAGCACAATGCAGAAGTCTCCCTGTGCCGCCATGCGAAGCCTTTTTTCTATCTTTTCCCACGGAGTAAGTATATCGCTTAAGCTTATTACCGCAAAATCATGTCCAATCGGAGCCCCAAGAAGCGCCGCACCCGATAAGGCTGCCGTAACCCCCGGCACAATCTCCACATCAACCTTTGGATAATCACATGCCAGCTCAAGGATAAGACCTGCCATTCCATATACACCGGCATCACCGCTGCATACCATTGCAGTAATTCTGCCGCCGTCCGCCGCCTCAAGCGCCAGCACACAGCGCTCCCTTTCTTTTGTCATGGGTGTAACTATATATTCCTTATCAGGATAATACTTTTTTATAAGCTCCGTATAAACAGTATATCCTGCTATAACCTCAGCCCCTTCAAGCGCCTCCGACGCCCGGGCCGTCAGATAGCTTCTGTCCCCCGGACCGATTCCAACCACATAAAGCTTTTTATTGTCCATATTCTTCTCCGTTAAATATTAAAATTAATACAGAAGGTCTTTTCGGCTATGGCAACCGTCACGCCGTCAAATACCTGCCTGGGAAGTATAAGCCTGCCTCCGCATACAGCCAGCGCGCTTCTCTCGCACACATTGTCTACTCCCGTAATCTCCTTAACAAAAGGCGATGAGCTCACACTTCCGTCTGTCATAAGCAGCTCATCAGCGGAAAATGTGACGAGTTCTATTCCGTATTGCTCACAGAAGCCAAGAAGCCCTGCTTCTTTAGCCTTTAAATCAATGCTTCCAGCCTTCGCCACAGCTCTCCGGCTGATATTCGCCCGGCGCAGCGCCTCCCTGACCGCAGCCGTTATCCTTGTGCTGTCAACTCCCCTTCTGCAGCCTATTCCGAGATATATATTCACAGGCACAAGCTGAAGCACATTTTCAAAGCCGCAGAGCTTATCAGGCTTCTCCCTGTTTGAAATTACCAAACCGCAGCTTACAGCTGCAGGCATGCTCTGTCTGCGGTTTTTCTCTGTATACTCTGACAGCTTACCATTCCGGCTTACGGCAATTATTCCCTCTTCCTCTGCAAACAAGGCGACTTCTTCTCCTGCGAGAAGCTTTGCTGAAATTTTCTTTGCCAGCTCCCAGTCTGTAATTTCAAGGCCGTTTATTCTGGCGAACTCATCTACCGCAAATTTGCCCTCCATGTCGGTGGCAGTAGTAATCACCGGCTCTGCGCCGATTAAATATGCTATTTCCCCGGCATAATGGTTTGCGCCGCCGTGATGTCCCGACAGGACGGAAATGGAATATCTTCCGCACTCGTCCACCGCCACCACTGCAGGGTCTGCTGCCTTATGCTTTATAAATGGGGAGATGCTTCTCACTGCAATTCCCAATGCAGTAAAAAATACTATCAGCTCTGCTGCCTCAAAATTTCTCCCGACAGCTTCGCTTAAAGTCTCCTTCACTGACAGGGACGGAAGAGCAGAGCATTTAACAATATGCGTAATCTCCACATCAAGATGTACATTTTTCCACTTTTTTTCGGTTTCCGATGCAAGCTCATAGGCGCGCACGGTGCAAGAGACAAATACAGCCCTCATATCCTCATGCCTTCCTGAATTCTGTTGAAAAGGTCTTATCATACAGCTTTGTTCTTCCGTAGTATTCTCCCAGGACATTACCTACTATTATAAGCGCGGTCTTTTTTATCTTTTCCTTCTCCATGGTCTCAGGAAGCCTTCCCAGAGTTGTAAAAAGCTTCCTCTCATCGGGCCACGATGCCTTATATACAACAGCCACAGGTGTACTCTGAGAAAGGCCTCCCTCAATAAGCTCATCCTTTATTTTGTCCGCAAACGCTGCGGAGAGAAATATAACCATAGTAGAATTATGTGCAGCAAAGCTCTTAAGGCTCTCCCTGACGGGCACTGCCGTCCTTCCCTCCGCCCTGGTTATTATAACGCTCTGTGAAACCTCAGGAATTGTATATTCAATTCCGAGAGCTGCTGCCGCCGCAAAAAATGAGCTTACACCCGGGCATATGGAATATTCGATTCCCAGCCTTTTTAACTCCTCAATCTGCTCTCTTATGGCTCCGTAGACAGAAGGGTCTCCTGTGTGAAGCCTCACCGTCATAAGTCCCTTCTCCTCCGCAGCCTGCATCACCGATATAACCTCATCAAGTGTCATATATGCGCTGTTGTATATCAGGCAGTCCTCCCCTGCCTCCTTTAAAAGCGCAGGGTTAACCAGCGAGCCTGCATATATTATCACGTCCGCTTCTCTTATAAGCCGCTGTCCCCGGACGGTTATTAAGTCCTCTGCCCCCGGACCTGCACCAACAAAATTTACCATTTTCTACCTCTTTAATTCCTTCAGAATACATTGTGCATTTTTTGTCTGACCTATAAAGCCATAACTCTCCGAAAAAAGCATTGCGCCAAAGCGGCTTCTGCCGCTGCTTCTTCGCTCCAGAGCTTCAGAAAGCTTCACACATATGCTCTCCATCACTGCCTCCCTTAAGCCACATCCGTCAAGAAGCCTTAACATTTCCTCTGTATTCACGCACCGGGAAATGCTCCTTATGATATCCGTACCTGCTCCGCACAATGCCGCATGTGCAGCAAATATTTCCCATCTTCCGTCTGCGACTCTTGAATGGGTGTTCATTATTCCCGCAGCCAGCTTTACAAGCTTGCCAACATTTCCCACAAGCAGCACCGACTCTATTCCGCATGAAACCGCAAGGTCAAGCGTCTCTCCGATATAATTACTGCACTTAACGCTTCTTTCCATTTCTATATTAAGGTATTTTTCTATATATGCCTGCCCATAATTTCCCGGAGTAATCAGTATTGCCTTCTCACCGCAGACGCTTCTCTGCCTTATCTCGGCTTCAATGGTATCGACTATCGCCTTCTCACTCATGGGCTCTAATATTCCGCTGGTCCCCAATATAGATATCCCGCCCTCTATTCCGAGTCTCGGATTAAAGGTTCTCTTTGCAAGCTCTTCTCCCTGCGGCGAGCTCACCCTTATAATAAGTCTGTCTCTGCAGCCCGCAGCTGAACAGACCTCACCCACAGCATCAAATATCATTTTTCTGGGAACCTTGTTAATCGCAGCAAAGCCTGCTGCCTGCTCAAGCCCTGCTTTGGTAACCCTTCCTATGCCGTCCCCGCCATCAAGAAAAAGCCACGGATAGCTTTCACTTCTGAAACAGAAGTCAAATCCATCCGTCGCTTTTACCTTCTCCACCCTTACATGGATTTCCGAATTGTTAGTCACATCAGGGTCGTCTCCACTGTCCTTTACTACAAAATATTCCGCGTAATCAGCTCCGGCGCCGGAAAATACCACGGGAGCTTCAACCTCTATGCCCTTAGGCGTCATAAGAACAAGCTTCACGGGAGAGCAGCCAATCAGAAGCTTAAGCGCCGCAGCCTTTGCAGCAGCCGCCGCACATGTACCCGTAGTGACGCCGCATCTTAACTGCCTTTGATTCTTAGTCACATAGGTCTCCATCAGCCTTCTCCTTCACAATAAATGTTGTAAAATAACCCAAAGCCCCTTCCACGGAATTTATATCTTCATACACCCTTTCATCCGGCATGCCACAGTTTGCAACCGCATATACCCTGCTGCCCCTGAGCCTCTGCTCGTCTGCAATC
>JAJQGF010000316.1 GCA_021200695.1 Lachnospiraceae bacterium | reverse complement strand
GTTACATAGTAGATGATCTTTTCTTTATTCTCCTAGTCATTCTCTTCACCGGAGCTCTCCCCGTCAGGATTTTCCTCCGTCTCTGCTTCATCCTTTACAATCTCAGCCTCAACCTTTTCGCCGTTTTCATCCACCGCATTCTCTTCCGCTGTGTCAATTGGCTTAGTCTCAAGACATTCCGGCAGGGTTATATATTTTCCTTCAAGATTTTTGAAAAGGATATAATCATTCATCCTCTCACAGAACTTGTCATCCTTCAGGCATCCGAACTTGATAAAGGGACTTATATCATCCCAATACTTATCATATTCCTCCTTCTCGGTTTTGCACATTCCCGACAGCTTATCAGCTACCTTTTTGGTAATATATTCCGAAATTTTCTTTACAAAGCCGTCATTCTGAAGCGCACTTCTGGAGACATTAAGCGGCAAATCCGGACAGTCGATTACACCCTTTAACAAAAGAAGGAATTCCGGTATTACCTCCTTTATATTATCAGCAATAAATACCTGATTGTTGTACAGCTTAATCGTTCCCTCGATGGACTCATACTCCATATTTATCTTCGGAAAATACAAAATACCCTTTAAATTAAACGGATAATCCATATTAAGATGAATCCAGAACAAAGGCTCCTTATAATCCTGAAATACCTTGCGGTAAAATTCAAGATAATCCTCCCTCGTACACTGGCTGGCATTTCTCGTCCAAAGCGGCTGTGTCTCATTCATAAGCTCCGGACGCTTCTTTATCTTAAGCTTCTCCTCTTCCTCTGCCGTGTCAGAAGCTTCAGCCTCCGTGCTCTCCTCACTCTCCTCTTTTTTCTCGGGATGAATTTCCTCAAGCACCTCGTCGTCAGGAAGCTTCTCCGAAAGCCTGATTATCTGTGTCTCCTTCGTATCCTCCTTAGAGAGATAAATCTCAGTAGGCATAAACGAGCAATATTTCTTTATAACCTCTCTTGCCTTATACTCATTACAAAATTCAAGACAATCCTCATTTAAAAACAATGTAATTGTAGTTCCGACCTCAGTCTTGTCTCCATCGTTCATGAGAAACTGTGTGCCGCCGTCACACTCCCAATGTACAGCCTTTGCGCCGTCACGATATGATAAAGTATCAATATACACCTCATCGGCAACCATAAATGCCGAATAAAATCCGAGTCCGAAATGTCCTATAATCTGGTCCGAATTGCTCTTGTCCTTATATTTTTCGATAAAATCCGCTGCGCCTGAAAAGGCAATCTGATTGATGTATTCCTCTACCTCGTCCTCAGTCATTCCAAGGCCGTTATCCTTAAAGGTGAGCGTCTTTTTCTCAGGGTCTGCAATTACATCAATACGGCCCTTATACCCCTCGGGGAGATTATATTCACCCATCATTGCAAGCTTTTTGAGCTTCGTTACTGCATCACAGCCGTTTGAAATGAGCTCTCTGTAGAAAATATCGTGGTCCGAATATAGCCATTTCTTTATTATCGGAAAAATATTTTCACTGTTAATTGATAAACTTCCGCTTCTCTCTGCCATTTAAAACACATCCCTTTCATAATCGATTTTAGAAAGCAGATTACTCTGTTTCCCACTAAGAATTAGTTTAAAACTGTAATAATTAAAAGTCAACAGAAAATTAGCACTCATTTAATATGAGTGCTAATAATTTTGCTCTAAGCCTTGATTTTACAGCATTTTTCGGTTTCTAAAATTTTTCTAAACTCTGTGTCACTCAGCAAAATAGCTTTCATATACCTCAAAAAAATTCTCTGTTGTGACCTCTTCGTTGTGTATCAGGCTTATCTCCTCCCAAAGTTCTTCATTAAGATTACGGACAAGCGTGTTTACAAATGCATCATACTCCTGACCGAATACCTCATCCTTTCTCTGCTCAACTATTACAAGCTTGTTGGCATCTGTCTCATCTCTGTCAAAGGTGCTTATACACTTTATAATATGATAACCGGTGTCTCCCTCTATAACCTCACTTACCTCGTCTGTCTCAAGATTAAACGCAGCCTCCTCAAAGGCGGTCTCCATCTCTCCTTTTCCGAAGGAAAGCGTAATATTGGTATCATCACTGTACTGTGAAGCCAGCTCCTCAAAATCATGCATGCCGTCAACTGCAAGCTCACGCACACTGCATGCCTCATCATATACCGAGGCTTTTTCTCTATCCGTATAATCTATACGCCTGCCCGAGCCATCCCTCATCGTTGTGCTGAAAAAAATATGCTGTACCTCTATTATTCTCGCCTCGTCGTCACTAATCTCGGGATTCACGTCCTTAATAATCTCACGGTATACCTTATCGGCAAGTGCATATTCCGTATACATATTTTCAACGGTGCTTTTTGAAATGCCAAGCTCCTCCTTCTCAGTGTCATTCAGGGAGTTAAAATATTCCTCAGCTGCAGCAGTCACCTTCTCCTGCTCATCCTCGTCCAGATACACATCCTTCTCCTTTGCAAGCAGATACATAGTCTTTATCTGGGCAATTCTCGCAAGCACTGTCTCCTTAACATTCTCTTCAAGTGTAACTCCGTCCAGCTCTGTATTCCATATTTCCTCCCCATATACGCTTTCATACTGATTCTGCACAGTGGTAAGATACACCATCAGCTCATTTCTATAGCATGACTCGTCTGCGATTGTAAATACCTCATCTCTGCCAAAGCCCGTGGTAAATATTACTCTTGTACCCTCTGAGCCGCAGCCTGAAAATACCGTACATGCCGCTATAAGCGCCGCCATAACCGCGGCCGTTTTATTAATGCTCCTTCTTATAAACGCATACCCGTCCGTTTTTTCCCTCAATCCGTGCCTCCGTTTCTTTTTGTCCTGCCGGGATGGCAGGTAAAATAAATTATCTGATACTCCGATGCAATTTCCGAAAGAAGCTTAAGCCCCCCGTCAATCTTCGCAGCATCAAAATTTACAAAAGGCTCGTCAAATATAATAAACGGCTTCTCCTCCTTATACATCGCCTCAATTAAAGACATTCTCATACATATCCCCGTAAGGTCGCGGAGACCTCTGCTTAAGAAGCGGCTGTCTCTCTGCATTCCCGCTTCATACACCGTCACATTGCTGTCAGCATCAATATAGTATTCTCCCGGGGCTGCGCCGCTTATCATGGAATAATATCTGTCAAAGCCCTTCCTGACCGGCGCGGCATATTTAGCTGCAAAGGAGAGCTTAGCCTTCTCCATAAATTCCTTTGTTTTGTTTATAAGCTCATATTTCCTTTTGTCAGCCTTATACCTTTCGTCAAGCTCCTTAACCTCTGCCTCCAATTCCTCAAGCTCCTCTGCTCTCTCCATAAGAGCGTCAAGCTGTTTGTCATAGTCAAGAATATTTTTATGCGTACTCTCCAATTCTTCACGTACCTTCAAGGCTCTGCTGTTCAGGCTTTCCATGCCTTCCTCACCCGGCTTCTGAAGAGACATTATTTTCTCCATATCGTTTTCGTTCTCAAAATCAGCCTTCCTGCGCCTGCTTCTCTCATACTCCTCCTTAGCCGGAAAATATCTCTGTAAATGCTCTCTTATATCAGGCAAAAGTATATCAGCGCTTCCTTCAAATCCATATTTGGTCAAAAAGCCGTCAATCTCACCTGCAAGCCTCTCTGCCCGGGCGCAGGCCTGCAAATAGCTCTCCTCCTTATCACACAGCAATGTATATTCGCCTGCGCTTTCAGCCAGCCTGCGTATACAGACCTCAAAGGACGCTGCGCCAATCTCCCCGGCACTGTAATATCTGCCAAGAAAATTTTTAAGCCCTGACGAAAGCTCATCTGCACTCTTATGTCTGTTTTTTCTTTGAATAAAAAGCGCTGCCACTCCTAAAATAAACAGCGCTGCACCAATGGCCGCAAAAATTATGCCCGCCGGTTTGTTAAATACGGCAAGCGCCATGCCTGCCGCCGCGGCCACAGCACACAGCAGTATTAACGCTGCTGTCCTCCGGCTTCTGCCACGTCCCCTCTCTATATTATCATATGACTCCAGAAGATCGTAGGCGGTATTTATTTCGCCGCTTTGCGGTATTCCCCTGCTGAAGCGGAGCCTTCCCGCATTTAATGCGGAGCTCTCAGCCTCCGACAGTGTATATTTTAAAGCCTCACTCCTTGCTGCCGCAAGCGCAATATTGCTTTCTATACATAAATCCGCCTCTTCTCTGTCCGGAATTCCCTTCTTAAAGTATTCCGCTTCTTTCGTAAAAACGGCTCTTCTCGCATTGTACTCGCTGTTAAGCCTGCCGTACTCCTCACGCTTCGCCGCATACTCC
>JAJQGF010000183.1 GCA_021200695.1 Lachnospiraceae bacterium | reverse complement strand
GCTTATTACGGCAATGATGCTGGTGCATCTCTATAATTATATATTGAAACCGATACCAAAGGAGAAGCTGCCTGTTGATAGGCTGCTTGCCAGGATTTACGCAGGCTACAGGAAGCTTTTGCATAAATTGTTAAATAAAAGAAAAACGGTTGTGCTGTTTTCAGTCCTGCTTATAGTAATATCTGTGCTTTTGGCGTCTACTCTTAATATAGAGTTAATACCCTCCTCCGATGAGGGAATGGTTCTGGTGTCTGTTAATTTCCGTTCGGGAACCACATTGGAGTCGGAAAATGAGGCAATTATGGTATGGGAGGAAATTGCAGCAGCGGATGAAAATGTCGACAGCTATTCCGTCACTGTAGGAAGCAGCGGCACTTCAGTGATATCGACCGGTTCAGGAGCAGCAAGCCTTACGGCAACGCTTAAAAAGGACAGAGAGCTTACTACCTCTCAGATGGTGGACAAATGGAATGAGCTTGCTGCAAATATGACAAATATGGATGTGACAGTATCTGCAACCGGCAGCAGTATAAGCAGCCTTATGAGCTCTGACAGCTATGAGGTTGATTTGCAAAGCAGCGATTTGGAAGCGCTTAAGCAGGCTTCAAATGATTTGATGGCAGAGCTGCAAAAAATTGACGGTGTAGTTAAGGTAGAGAATTCCGTGTCGAATTCCAGCACTATTGCAAAGATTGTTGTTGACCCGCTTAAAGCAATGCAGTATGGTCTTACACCCATACAGATAGGAGTTACTGTAAATAATGTTATAAGCGGTATAAGCCCACTGACTATTACAAACTCCGGCTCTGAATACGAGGTTCTTCTCGAATATCCGGAGGGACAGTTTGATGACCTTAATCAGCTTCTTGACCTTGATATTTCAACCTCTTTAGGAACCACGATTCCGCTGAGAGATATTGCTGAGATTAAATATGAAGAGAGTCAGGAGACTATTTACAGACAGGACGGCTTATACGAAGCCGGTCTTACATGTACTTTAAGCTCTGACAAAATATATGAGGCAGAGGAAATGATTGACACAGTGGCTGAGAATATGGTATATCCGGACGGTGTATCTACCGTGGTGAATGCCATGAACGACATGATATATGAAGAATTTTCAGCATTGGGTGAGGCTATACTTATAGCGGTATTTTTGGTATTCCTCGTGATGGCAATGCAGTTTGAATCTCCCAGATTTTCTCTGATGGTTATGATTTGTATTCCGTTCTCGCTTGTGGGTTCGTTTATTTGTCTGTTCATTACGCGCTCAACCCTGAGCATGATATCGCTTATGGGATTTCTGATGCTGATGGGTATAGTGGTAAATAATGGTATTCTTTTTGTAGATTCAACGAATCAGTTTAAGCAGGAGATGTCCGTGGAGGACGCGTTGGTTGAAACGGGAGTAATAAGACTCAGGCCGATACTTATGACTACACTAACCACAATTCTTTCCATGCTTCCAATGGGGCTTGCATTGGGAAGCGGAGAAAATGCGAAAATGATGCAGGGAATGGCGCTGGTAATTATCGGTGGTCTGGTGGCATCGACACTGCTTACGCTTATATTGCTTCCTACAATCTATATGATAATTGACAAGGGAGAGCGAGCAAAAAGAAAGGCTGAGAAAAGGGCTTTGAAGGTACATTAAAAATATGTTTTAATTCTCATATATATATGCTAAACTTATTATAAGCATGATATATGAGGGCAAAGTAATGAATTATATTGTATTGGATTTGGAATGGAATCAGAGTGCCGCGGACACTGCGGCAGTGATTCCTGACCTGCCTTTTGAAATAATTGAAATTGGTGCAATTAAGATAAATGACAGAAATGCCATGATAAGTGAATTCAGCGAATTGGTAAGGCCTCAGGTATACCACGAGCTTAATCGCATTACAAGTCGGCTTATCCATATGCAGATTCAGGAGTTTGAAAGGGGAAAGCCTTTTTGTGAGGTGGCAGAGAGATTTTTGGAATGGTGCGGAGATGAGGAATACCGCTTTTGTACATGGGGACCATCGGATTTGACAGAGCTTCAGCGCAATATGCAGTATTACGGAATGCCGCCTCTCTCAAAATCTCCTCTTGCATTTCTTGATGTACAGAAGATATATACGCTTACCTATGAGGAAGATAAAAAGACCAGGCATACATTGGAATATGCAGTTGATGCGCTGCGCATTGATAAAGATATTCCATTTCACAGGGCATTCAGCGATGCATATTATACCTCAAAGGTGCTTATAAAGATGCTTGAGGAGGCGCCTGAGAAATTTTCGTATCTGTCATATGATTTGTTTCATCCTCCTCTGACAAGAGATGATGAGATAAAGGTGCAGTTTGAAACATACGCAAAATATATATCAAGAGTGTTCAGAAGTAAGACGGAGGCTTTGGCCGACAGAGAGGTTATATCAAGCAAATGTTACTTGTGTCACTGCAATCTGCGTAAGAAAATCAAGTGGTTTACTTCTAACGGCAGACATTATTACTGTCTGGCATATTGTGATAAGCATGGATATCTTAAAGGAAAGCTTCGCATCCATAGAACTGAAGGTGAAAAGGTTTATGTTGTTAAGACGACCAGGCTGATATCGGAGGAGGAGGCTGAGAGCATATCCGTTAAACGTATTCATGCCAGAGAGCTTCGCAAAAGAAGGAAAAAGTATAAGGAAGAGGGCTCAGTGTGAGCCCTTTTTATGTGAGCGTCTGCTGCGTTTTGCCAAGTTCCTCCGCCTTCGGGCAGACCTCAGGGCTCCCGATTTAAAGGGAATGCGTCTGCGCAGCTGCTGCAGTCTCCAGGAGCGCCTTGTACTTCTTGCGGAGAAATTGTAATTTTTAAACACATAGATTATGCCTGATATCAGGAAGATAATCGCTGCTATTGCAGCAATATATAAAAGCAGCTTAAATATATTTATAAATACAAAGGAGGGTTCCTCCGTCAGGGCTTCTTCTGCTTCGGTTTCCGATATGGTGTCAAAGGAATAAGCGCTGCCTTCGCTTACCGCAAGGTCAACAGAAGCATAGCCGATGAATACATCATGGTAGGTATATGTTATCAATGCCACCTGATTTTCATTGTCAGTATCATAGGAAATAGTGGAAACCGTATCGGAAAAATCTGCTGTCTTTGGAAGAACAATATAGTCATCCTCATTAAGTGAAAGAATGGGCTTTGAGCTTCCGAATATATCATTGTCGCTATAGAAAGCCCCGCTGTTGTCTATATTGTATTTTGTCTCGGTTTCAGATATGTTCACCTTTGAAAAATTGGCAAATCCGTAGTCAAACAGAGATATTGTATCCTCATAGTATTCCGGATTTTCATCACGCATTACAACACATATAAGCTTTAAACCGTCTTTTTCCGCACATGAGACAAGAGTGCTTCTTGCAGCGTCTGTATAGCCGGTTTTGCAGCCTACAAGATAAGAGTATTCATACTCCTTACCGGGAAGCAGCTTCATCTGATTTGCATCGCGGTATTCGCCGGAAGGCTTTTGTATTATGAGCATAGGAGACATTGTCATTTTACATAACATTTCATTTGAAAAGAAGGCTCTGCCTATCATGGCAAGGTCGTAGGCGCTGGTGTAGTGGTTTTCATCTGGCAGACCGTTGGGGTTTACAAAATTAGAGTCAACACAGCCTAATTCCGCGGCGCGTTCGTTCATCATTACCGCAAAATCTTCTGCAGAGCCCGCAATATGCTCAGCGACAGCAATAGAAACCTCATTGGCTGAGCGTATCAGTATTGCGTTAAGGCATTCCTCCATCGTAAGGGTATCACCTGTATTCATGGCAATATTATTGCTGTCTCTTGGGATTCCGAAGACGGCAGTGTCTGAAAAGGTAACAATCTCGTCAAGTGAGCTCTCCTCAGAGGCAATAAGAGTGGTCAGAATTTTGGTGGTGCTTGCAGGATATTCCTTTTCGTGAATATTTTTAGAATAAAGAATAGCGCCGGTACCCGCCTCCATAAGAATAGCGGCTTCGGCGGATACTACGGGTCCCTCGGGCCAGTTTTCAACCTCATTGCTTTCGATTGTCATTGACTGCTGCGCTGCAATTCTCTCCTCCGTTGTTCCGGTGAGGGGAGAAACGGCTGATACCTTAATGCATTGATTTGAAAAAAACAACAGGCATAAAGCTGAAAAAGCGGTTATTTTAAATATATTCATTTTTTTTCCCATATATTTTGTAATATGAAGCATTTGTAACCTTCTTTGAACAATTGTCAGATTGCTTAAGCTTGAAAATAAAAAACGTATATATTATAATC
>JAJQGF010000216.1 GCA_021200695.1 Lachnospiraceae bacterium | reverse complement strand
ATATTTAAAATAGGCGCTTTAATGCTCCTGCCAGGCAAATATTATCTTGATATAGGCATTAATGGTGAAAACGGGGAGCTGTATGATAATGTAAGAAATATAGTGCAGATAACGGTCAGGGATTATAATCATAATGAATTCGGACCATGCACCTTTGAACATAGCTGGGAAATGAAGCAAAATTAACAGCAGGGATTGACGGAGGAAAGGGCATAATATGAATATTCAGAAAATTTTATTTCCTAAGGTTGGGAGATGTACGGAGGAGGAGCTTTACTTTCATTTTGCAGAGCAGTCTTTGAAAAAAGATAAAGAGTATGGCATGACAGCGGAGTACATTTATAATAGTGAGAAAAGAGACGGCAGAAAAAAGCTGGATATATACTCTGAAGAGGAAAGGATAGTATTCAGAAATACCGGAAAGGTTTATTTTGACACATATTTTAACGGATTTTCCATAGAAAAATGGGATAAATACACTGTGCTTCCGCCGCTTTCATTGGAGCTTAGATTAAGAGGAAGCTTTCGGGTGACATTGATGTCAAAGGAAAAAATACATGACGATAATTTTGAGACGGTTATCAGCGATACTGTAGTTGAGTCTGAAGAAGAAAAGGCATTTACATTTTCATATGCAGCCGGCAGCAGGAAAGGAATGTATACCTTTTCTCTTGAGGCATTGAAGGATGAAAGCGTATTTTATGGAGGAGAGTATATAAGTGATATTACGCCGGACAGGGTGCGCAATATAAAAATAGGAATAGGCATATGTACCTTCAGAAGAGAGAAATTTATAGAAAAAAATCTCAGAATATTAAGCGAACAGATTCTGGACAATGAAAGCTCTCCAATGCATGGACATCTGGAGGTATTTGTATCTGACAATGGCAGGACATTGGATATTGACAGATTATCAGGCGAGCATATTCATATTTTCCCCAATCGCAATCTTGGAGGCGCAGGCGGCTTTACAAGAGACCTGATAGAGATGCTTAACAGTGATGACAGACTGCATATTACACATGCGCTTCTTATGGATGATGACATAGTTATTGAGCCGGAGGCATTGATTAAAACCTATATGCTGCTTTCTCTTCTGCGAGACGAATATCTTGATGCCTTTGTGGGCGGCTCAATGTTACGAATAGACAAGCAGTATATTCAGGTTGAATCGGGCGCAAGATGGAACGGAGGCGCTCTTGACTCTCTTAAAAGAAATCTTGACCTGCGCATGTGTGATTCCTGTCTTAAGAATGAGACAGAGGAAACGACAGAGTTCAATGCATGGTGGTACTGCTGTTTTCCGATGACGATAGTACGGGAGGACAATTTACCGCTGCCTATATTTATCAGAGGAGATGATGTCGAATATGGTCTCCGCAATATGAAGCATCTGATATTGATGAACGGTATATGCGTCTGGCATGAGCCCTTTGAAAATAAGTATTCCTCGTATCTTGAGTATTATATTATGAGAAACCAGCTTATAGATAATTCATTCCATTGCCAATGGTATGGGGCAAAACAGCTCAACAGCGCTGTAAGAACGCATTGTAAGCAGGAGATTATGTATTACAGATATAAAAATGTTGATTTGTATCTTCAGGGTATAAAGGACTTTTTCAAAGGTCCGGAGTGGCTCATGGCACAGGATGGGGAAGCGCTGCATAAGAGTGTTATGGCTGCCGGCTATAAGGGCGAGGATATAAGCGCGCTGCCAATGGCATTCAATTACCAGATGTATGAAGACAGTCGTGAAATTCGTGACAGCCGTGACAGCCGCGCAATGCGTCTTAAAAGAATTTTAACCTTTAACGGTTTGCTTTTGCCGGCAAACGGCGAGGGAGTTGTGCCTATGGCATCTCCGATTTCTATCCAATTCTACAGAAAAAAAAGGGTAATGCAATATGATGTAACATCTAAAAAGGCCTTTATTACTGAACGGAGCCGTGCAAAAAGCATTTCGTATATGTTTAAGGTAATGGCGTTTACGCTTACTGCGCCTTATAAGCTTAAGAAGGCGCAGGAGGCTTATCGTACGAAGGGTATGACACTTCGTACGCTGGAATTTTGGAAAGGATTCTTGGGATTGGAATGAGAAAAAGAAGCTTAGGCATATGCGCAATAATTATTTATGTGCTCCTGGATGCGGCGCTTATTTTAAATCTCTGGTGGAAGCCGGCACAGCAGGATGATACAACTGAACAGACAGAAGAAGAGCTTACAGCGGAGGAGAACGAGACAGAGAATATTGTCGAACAGACAGGTCCTGACAGGGAGTTCCCTATGGTTGAAAATAATTATGAATATGCGACTGCAGCACAGGTTGGCTTGTATGCGGTTTCCAATGAGCTTGATTTATATGCTGAGGATACCGAAAACATATTGAACCGGTATAACCTTCCTGAGCTTGAAAGGATGGAGGATACGGACGCTGAGGAAAAAATGTCCGGGCTTCAGGTGCTCAGGCGAATAGAAGAGCTTGATATAGATATAGAGGAAATTATGACACCTGAGTATGGCTGGAAATCGGTATACAATGATTCGATAACCCAGCTTATGACCGCTCTGGATTTTGACGAGGAGATAAGCTTTGAGGGAACAAAGGCTTCCGAGCTTAATGAGTTTCTGGCGGATAAAAGCAACTCGGGAAAATACGTCAACATTTGCTCTGATGAAATACTTCTTGACGAGACTATAGTGATTCCGTCAAATGTTATACTAGACGGAAACGGTGTGAATATTGCGTCGCAGGATGAGGAGGCAGAATATGCCATACTTGTGGAAAATGCTGAAAACATCGGAATATATAATATTAACCTTACCGGAGGCTTTGGGCAGGGAATATATGTTATAACCTCAAACCATGTGCTGATATATGGCAATGAGATAACAAATGCCACATATAAAGCGGTTTGCGTTATGGGAGAGAACAGCT
Organism: Lachnospiraceae bacterium; assembly: GCA_021200695.1. Taxonomy (GTDB): domain Bacteria; phylum Bacillota; class Clostridia; order Lachnospirales; family Lachnospiraceae; genus Acetatifactor. Next base: position 1,369 of record JAJQGF010000216.1, on the reverse strand, counting down.
ATATTAATCTTGTGAACAACTCAATACATGACAATGGAAATGGAGCCGTTTTCTATGACGGAAGCATATCAAACTGTATTTTGCAGGGAAATAGTATTTATCAAAACAGAGGAACAAGGAATCTTACGGCGGGAATAGTATTTTCTGCAATGTATGTGGAGGATATATATACCCCATACAATACCTTTCTTGACGAATACCTCTATGAACAGACGGAGGCTCCGCATCACAATGTACTTAAGGACAATCTGATTCAGGGGAATTATTCCTCCGGCTTTTACTGTGATGGAGGGTACATTAACTACGTCATAGACAACATTATAGAAGAAAATGAAAAAGAGGGAATGTGTCTTGACTATGGTACCTTTGGGACATATGTAAGCGGCAATTTAATCAGGGAGAACGGAAACAGGAACCGCCAGACAGATGAGGACCTGACCGCGGATTTCATTTTAGAGTGGGGAAGATTGGAGGATGGTTCCTCCAAAGCAAAGCTGCCGGGTCTGTCAATAGACAATTCAGCCTACAATATTATATATAATAACAGTATATGCGATAATTCGGGAAGCGGAGTAAAAATGGTACGCTCAGGATACCGTAATTTGATTCTTTCAAATGTTATTGCGGATAACAACAGAGGAATGAGTGAGGCATATCATGGCTTCGGGGTTGAGCTTGGCTATGCTGTAGAGCCGGACGAGCCTGTTATCGGTCTGGATTTCACACCTGATTATGAAAATATTATTGCCAGAAATGTTATAACGGGCATTCACAGCTCGGGAATATATCTCGCAGCTGATACCTATTGCAATGACATAATCGACAACATTATAGCAGACTGCGAATATGCAGTGGAAAATCACAGCAGTTATTTCAACAGTGCCGTGGGAAACAGCACTAATGTACCCTGTTTAGACTTTGCAACAGACTGAGAAGGGTTAGAGCATGGAGAAAACAGTATTGCATAATAAACAATTTCATAAGACAAGACTGCCTGTATGGGCGACTGCTTTTTTTGTTAACCTTGCTGTGGCAATGTTGGCAATCTGTCCGTTTTTATTAAGAAATAACGGATATCTTGCAATGTCACATGATTTTTCTGCGCAGGAGATTCCATTTCATATTTTAATGGATGACACTGTAAGGTCTGGAAATCTTTTGTGGAGCTGGGCTATTGACCTCGGCGGCAATTTTATTGAGGCCTTCAGCTTTTATAATCTTGGAAGCATATTTGTATGGCTTGAGTGGCTTTTTCCGACGGACGCAATACCGATTGTAATGGCGTGGATGATTATTTTTAAATTTGCTGTTGCGGGAGCAACCTCTGCGGGATGGCTGGGAAGATATTTGAGAAGCAGGACTGCAATAA
>JAJQGF010000148.1 GCA_021200695.1 Lachnospiraceae bacterium | reverse complement strand
GAGAACGCTTCACTATGGACGAGGGCTGCAATAAGGCGGTTACGGAAGTGTTCGTCAGAATGCATGAAAAAGGATATATATATAAAGGCTCAAGGATTATTAATTGGTGTCCAATCTGCAATACCTCCATATCTGACGCGGAGGTTGAATATCAGGAGCAGTCAGGACATTTATGGCATATAAAGTATCCGCTGATAAATGAGGACGGAAAGCCCAGCGCTACGGAATTCCTTACCTTTGCCACAACACGTCCGGAGACCATGCTCGGAGATACTGCCGTGGCTGTTAACCCGGAGGATGACAGATACAGACACCTTGCAGGAAGAAAGGTGCTTCTTCCCATTGTAAACCGTGAGCTTCCCATTGTGATGGATAATTATGTTGATGTGGAATTCGGTACAGGTGTTGTAAAGATTACGCCGGCGCATGACCCGAATGACTTTGAGGTGGGAAGGCGCCATAACCTTCCGGTTATCAATATAATGAATGATAATGCCACCATAAATAAAAATGGTGGAAAATACGAGGGAATGGACCGCTATGAGGCCAGAGAGGCCATTGTCAAAGAGCTTGATGAAATGGGACTTCTGGTAAAAATTGAAGATTACAGCCACAATGTAGGGACGCATGACCGCTGCAGAACCACCATAGAGCCGTTAGTAAAGGAGCAGTGGTTTGTAAAGATGGACGAGCTTATTAAGCCGGCCAGAGAGGCTGTTAAAAATGGTGAAATAAAGCTTATACCCGAGCGTATGGAGAAGAATTATTTTAACTGGACAGACAATATACGGGATTGGTGCATAAGCAGACAGCTATGGTGGGGTCACAGAATTCCTGCATATTACTGTGACGAATGCGGAGAGACGGTTGTTGCGGCCGGGCAGCCTGAGGCATGCCCGAAGTGCGGCTGCAGACATCTGACTCAGGATTCGGACACGCTTGACACATGGTTTTCATCAGCGCTGTGGCCCTTTGAAACATTGGGCTGGCCTGATAATACTGAGGACCTGAAATATTTTTATCCCACGGATGTGCTTGTTACAGGATATGACATTATATTCTTCTGGGTCATCAGAATGATATTCTCAGGGTATGAGCATATGGGCGAGAAGCCATTTAAAACAGTGCTGTTTCACGGTCTTGTAAGGGACAGCCAGGGGCGCAAGATGTCTAAATCCCTTGGAAACGGAATTGACCCTCTTGAGATTATTGATAAGTACGGCGCTGATGCCCTTAGGCTTACGCTGATAACAGGAAATGCACCCGGCAATGATATGCGCTTTTATTATGAGAGAGTTGAGAACAGCCGCAATTTTGCAAATAAGGTGTGGAATGCATCACGTTTCATTATGATGAACATGGAAAAGGCGCTTGAGAAAACCGGAAGTGAGGTATATACTCCTGAGACCTCTGCGCTTGAACCGGTTGACAGGTGGATTCTTTCAAAATTAAATACACTCATAAAGGATGTAACTGACAATATGGAAAGCTTCGAGCTGGGAATTGCAGTACAAAAGGTGTATGATTTTATCTGGGATGAATTCTGCGATTGGTACATTGAGATGGTTAAGCCGAGGCTTTACGGCGGCAGCGACGACGTAAGCAGCAATGCCGCGCTGTGGACATTAAAGACAGTTCTTATTGACGCGCTTAAGCTTCTGCATCCATATATGCCGTTTATCACGGAGGAAATTTTCTGCACTCTTCAGAGCGACGAGGAATCCATTGTGATAAGCAAATGGCCGTCATATGATGAAAAACGCTGCTTTTCAAAAGAGGAAAGGGACATAGAGACCATAAAGGAGGCGGTGCGTGGAATACGAAATGTGCGCACGGAATTAAATGTGCCTCCCAGCTGCAGGACAGGCATTTATGTGGTCAGCGCTGATGCCGATATACTTGATACCTTTACTGAGGGCAGACTGTTCTTTGCCTCTCTTGCATATGCAAACGATGTCACGATGCAGAGTGACAGGGAGGGCATTGCACAGGATGCAGTCTCCGTTGTCATTCCCGGTGCGACACTGTACATTCCGTTTGATGAGCTGGTGGATATAGAGGCAGAGACCGAAAGGCTTGAAAAGGAGAAAATAAGGCTTGACGGAGAGCTTGCGCGTGTTAACGGAATGCTGGGCAATGAGAGGTTTATGTCAAAGGCTCCTGAGGCAAAAATCGCAGAGGAGCGTGAGAAGCTGGCAAAATATACTCAGATGCTCGAGCAGGTTGAGACAAGGCTGGCACAGCTTGGGCAGGCATGAATTATTCAAAAATGAAAAGGACAAATATATTAAATTACAACGACGCCGTGGCATATCTTTTAGATATGCCACGCTTCACATCAAAAAATACAATAGAGGACACTCGCAGATTTCTTGCACGTATGAACAATCCCGAGAAAAACCTGCACATTATACATGTGGCGGGCACAAATGGAAAGGGCAGCGTATGCTCTTATATCCGCTTCATTCTTGAGGAGGCCGGCTACAGCGTATCAGTTTTCACCTCGCCTCATCTTGTCGATATAAGAGAGCGCTTTGTAACCGGAGGGGAGCCGGTTTCTGAGGAGGACTTTTTCAGAGCCTTTATGCAGATATATAATATGCTTGATTGGGAGGCATTGTCACGGGATGAGGGATATCATCCGACCTTTTTTGAATATCTTTTTTTTATGGCAATGCTGATTTTTAGTGATGCAGAGACAGATTTCTGCATATTGGAGACGGGGCTTGGGGGAAGACTTGATGCCACTAATTCCGTTACCAAAAAGGATTTGAGCGTAATAACGAGGATAGGTCTGGACCATACGCAGTATTTGGGAGATACTGTCGAAAAAATTGCTGCTGAGAAGGCGGGAATAATGATGCGGGGGGTGCCTGTGGTATATACAGACTCGTCGCCCGCGGCATCAGAAGTGTTTGAGCGTCGCTTGAGTGAACTTGGCATAAAAGGGTATTCTGTGTCGAAGAAGGACTACGCTTTCCTTAATTTTAGGAATAAAAGCATTGATTTTTCTTTGCACACTCGGTATTATGGTTATGTCGGACTCAATATTGCCACCATAGCGCATTATCAGATGGAGAATGCTGCTCTCGCCGTCAGGGCTGTAGAGGTTCTGGACGAGGGAAGGACTGTTTCAAAGGAAGCGATAGTCAGAGGAACAGCCAGGGCATTCTGGCAGGGCAGAATGGAGGAGGTGCTGCCGGAGATATATGTGGACGGAGCTCACAATGAGGACGGTATCAGGGCTTTTCTTGACACGGTCGGACATGACGGCATATTAAACGGAAGGTCTCTTATATTCGGAGCGGTGGCTGACAAGGATATCCGGCATATGATTGAGAGTATAGTGCAATCAGGACTTTTTGATAAAATAGCAGTTGTGCGTTTAAAGACAGGACGGACTGCAGATATGAATATGCTGGCCGGAATTTTTAAGGAGTGCGGGTTTGCCGGCTGCATACCCTATGAGAGCGCGGATAAGGCGCTTGGCGGGCTCATTGACGGACGCAGAAGCGGAGAAAGGATTTATATAGCAGGCAGTCTGTATCTTGTGGGCGAGATAAAGGAGTTTTTGATTAATGATTAATTTTGAAGAGGAACTTAAGAAATTTCATCCCAGCCTTGAGGTGGAGGACGCTGAGGATGCAATTTACAATCAGGATTTGACCGATATGGCTGATTTGCTGATAAAGATGATAAAGCAATCTGAGGATAATCAGGAAAATTAACGGGAGGAAGGCATGTTTTGTTATAATTGCGGCTGTCTTTTGTCTGAGCATGACTTTTGTACCGCGTGTGGAGCTGATGTAGGTCTTTACAAAAAGATAATGTACATCTCGAACAGGTTTTACAATGACGGTCTTGAAAAGGCCGGCGTACGGGATTTGACCGGTGCGATTAACAGTTTAAGACAAAGTTTAAAATTTAATAAAAATAACATAGATGCAAGGAACCTTCTCGGTCTTGTATATTTTGAGACAGGAGAAGTGGTGGCGGCGCTAAGCGAGTGGGTTATCAGCAAAAATCTCCGCTCTGAGAAGAATATAGCAGATGATTATATAGATATGCTTCAGTCTAATTCGGGAAGGCTGGATTCAATCAATCAGACAATTAAGAAGTATAATCAGGCATATACCTACTGTATTCAGGACAGCCGGGACCTGGCGGTTATTCAGCTTAAAAAGGTCTTGTCGCTTAATCCGAGGTTTATAAGAGCGCATCAGCTTCTTGCGCTGCTTTATATTGACAGTGAGCAGTGGGAAAAGGCGGAGCGTGAGCTTAAAAAGTGTATGGATATCGACCGTAATAATACCCGCACATTGAGGTATATGCAGGAGGTCAGGGAT
>JAJQGF010000176.1 GCA_021200695.1 Lachnospiraceae bacterium | reverse complement strand
GACATTATAACACATATGGTAATTAAAAACAAACATCTTCTTTTTATCCGGCCGATGAGGCTTTAGAAAATATGCACCATAATGCCGATTTATATTTTTATGCAAATTCCCCTTTGAAACCAATGCCATATATATGATAAATTATAGTAAACTAAATAGACATTAACGACACATGTAGCGCTTTGCGTGTAAATCTGATTACGGTACAGATAAAATACATGTATGTTGTTAATCCGGATGGTACATGTATGTTTACATGTGCTTTTTTTGTCTGTAAATAAGGAGGACATTATGGAAAAAAACAATTATCTTGCAACTGAAAGGGTAAGTAAATTACTGAGACAATTCGCCATTCCATGCATTTGCTCTCTGGTAATCTCCTGCCTTTACAACATTGTGGACCAGATTTTCGTCGGAAACGGAATTGGTTATCTTGGAAATGCCGCCACGGGTGTTATCTTTCCAATCACTGTTATCGGATGGGGAATGTCATTGTTTTTTGGAGACGGTGCTGCCGCCGCATTAAGCATGGCATTGGGCCGAAATGAAACAGAGGATATTCCGAAATATATTGCGAACAGTATTTTATGCTCTTTTCTTTCCGGAATTATAATTATTGCAATCAGCTATGGCTTTGGCGACAGCCTTCTTTTACTGATTGGCGCAACCGGTGCCAACCTCTCTCTCGCTCATGAATATGGCTTTATAGTTTTTGCAATGATGCCGCTTGCAATGGTTCAGAATACACTGGCATCCATTATTCGTGCTGACGGCAGTCCGCGTTATGCAATGGGCGCAATGCTGGTCGGTGCAATTATCAACATCATAGGAGACCCTGTGGCAATTTTTGTGCTGAATATGGGGATTAAAGGAGCCGCTTATGCAACAATTCTGGGACAGTTCGCAAGCTTTTTAATCTGTGCTGTTTACCTTACAAAGGGCAAAACATTCAAATTATCGCTTTCAAGCTTTAAATTGGATTATTCCCTGCTGAAGCGCATTATGGCGTTGGGAACCTCAAGTCTTTTTACACAGCTCTCAATAGTTGTTATTACTGTTGTAAATAATATACTTCTGGTAAAATATGGTGCACAGTCTGTTTATGGCGCAGATATCCCATTGGCGGCCTTTGTAGTTATTATGAAGCTTTTTCAGATTGTATTGAATATTGCAATAGGTATTGCAGCCGGAGCGCAGCCTATTGTAGGCTTTAATTATGGTGCAAAATTATATGGCAGGGTCAAAGAGCTGTTAAAGCTAATCCTAACATGGACTGCCGTCATCTGTCTGTTCTGTACCGTATTATTTGAAGCCGTACCGCATCTCTTTATTAATCTGTTTGGAGCTGACAGTGAATTGTATACGCAGTTTGCCGTGCAATGTCTTAGAATTTATCTGTCTCTCATTGTGTTTACATGTGTACAGAAGGTATGTGCTATATTCCTGCAATCTATCGGTCATGCAAAGGCATCTGCACCGCTTTCTCTTCTCCGCGATGCATTACTTATTGTTATTTCACTGATTGCGCCCTTCCTTCTTGGAGTCACAGGTATTTTCTGGGCAGCTCCCATTGCCGACATTATTGCAATGTCAATTACCGCAGTTGTTATGGTTCGTCTTTGGAAAAAGCTTTGCCAGCAGGAGGGTGAAGCTAACGCTTCACAGGAAAACACGCCATTGGTTCTACAGCCCTCTCATAAAGGAACCATTATTACAATTTCCCGTGAGCATGGCTCAGCCGGAAAACGTGTAGGACAATTAGTTGCAGAAAAGCTTGGTATCCCCTGCTACTATAAAGAGGTGATTGCTCTTGCTGCCCAGGAAAGCGGTCTTGCAAAAGAGTTCATATCTGATATAAATTCAGATGAAAATGCTGTTATGAAAAATCTTTACCTTAGCACCAATGCAGTTCAGTCAGCCATTGTTGCACAGGATAAGGCAATTAAAATGATTGCCGATACAGGCGCCTGCGTTATAGTTGGCAGGGCGGCCGATTACGTACTGCGCAACCATGAAAATGTAGTAAGAATATTTATTTATGCTCCAAAAAAATATCGTATTAAAAAGGTTATGGAAATGTATGGCGATACAGAAGCGGCAGCATCCAAAAGTATTGCTCACTCCGACAGTGCCCGTTCTGCATATTATAAAAATATTTCCGGCAGGGACTGGAATGACCCGCACGGCTATGATATATGTATTGACAGCTCTATTGGAGAAGAACAGGCAGCAAATTTAATATGCAACTATATTAATCATCATAACTCTTAAAGCAGCAAAATATACCGGAAATACTCCATAGAAATTATGTTAGAAATTATTTTGACACAAAAAGATTATTATTGACATATTTTCAGAATATTTTATACTTATTATATGGGGTAAGGAGGTATAAATTCTTGAAGGTTATAACAAAAATGGAAATGACTCCCGGGATGATTCTGGGAGAAGACATCATGTATCAGGGGGAAATACTGTATCAGGCTGAAGCTGTTATCGACCAGAGCATGATTGACAGAGTTAACCGATATAATATTATGTGTGTCACTGTCAAGGAGGATTCGGACTTTGCCTCCACTCATAATGAAAAGATGCAGTTTAATCTGCGCTTCAAGGCCTTTCAGACCCGTTATAACGAATGTCTTATGCGTTATAAGGGTGTTATGATAAGCTTCCTTGGAACACTACAGCCAATATTCGACAATGTGCTTATAGATATTTATAACGATGTCTGTGAGACAATCGGCACAGGCTCCGAGCTGCTTGATTTCCTCTATACAATGATGCCAAATGAGGACGAGCTTACATATACACAATGCCTTAATGCCGCTCTCCTGTCAGGCGCATTTGCCGATTGGCTGTGCTTAACTCCTGAGGACAAGCGTATATTGATATTATGCGGTTTTTACTATGATATTGGAAAATGGATGCTCCCATATGATATACTCTGGAAGCCCGGAAAGCTTACCGATGAGGAATTCAAGGCAGTTAAAAATCATCCTGTCACAGGATATGCCATTGTACGCAATGATTTGAATCTTAACGAGCATGTTAAAAATGCAATAATAATGCATCATGAGCGTTTTGACGGCAGCGGCTATCCATATCATATGAAGGGCGAGAAAATCGATATATTTGCCCGCTATATAGCTATTGTTGACACTTACACGGCTATGGCTTCACCACGTACATACAGAGAGGCATTCACTCCTCTACAGATACTTGGAAATTTTGAGAATAACATGGATAAATATGATGTGCAGATATTGATGCCTCTTATGAAGAAGATTGCAGATTCTCAGATAGGTACAAGCGTTCAGCTGAACGATGGCTCCATATGGGAGGTGCTGCTTATTAATTCAACCTCATACTCAAGACCGGTGCTTAAAAACAGCTGTAATGAATTTCTTGACCTTTCCAAGCATAGTGAATTTAATATTCTTAAGAATGTATAGCTATAAAGCCGCAAATCTGAAAATCAGTCCTCTGATTTTCAGTATCTGCGGCTTCCCCATTCATGCAGTCTTTTCAATTCCAGATATTCATTATAAGCCTTCTCAAGAATTTGTTTTTCATTTGTAAATTTTAATAGATGATATGCTTCATTATATTTGTAATATCCTGAATCCTCAAAATATTCCTCATGCTGCGGTCTGCTGTAATAGCTGTTAGCCATCATCAGATACCAATGCACTTCCTTTGCAACAGTATCCTCCGGAACCGAAAAGGAATATTCGCTTTTGCCGATATACTTCATTATTGATGCTTTTACTCCGGTTTCCTCTAATACCTCCCTGAGAGCCGTATCCCTGAATTCCTCTCCCTGTTCGACAGTTCCCTTAGGCAGAACCCAGCCGTCATATTTATTTTTATAATTTTTGTATAGAACTAATATTTTCCCACGGAATATAACAACTCCTCCGCAACTGACAGCCTCTATCATTGAGCGTCCTCCTGTTGAAAATATGCATCAAAAATCCGTCGTGCTATCGGGACGGCATAATCTCCTCCCGAACCGGCACCCTCGACAATAATTGTAACCGCAACCTGAGGGTCCTCCGCCGGGGCAAAGCCGGTAAACCATGCATGACTTTCACCCTTTACATTACTATATTCTGCGGAGCCGGTCTTTCCTGCCGCCGTATAATCAAGCCCCTTTAGCTTGCTGGCGGTTCCCTCCTCCACGACAGCCGTCATAAGTGAAACAAGAACCTCGGCCTCCTCCTCGCTCATAAGCCTGCCATAGCTTGTGGGTTTAAAGCTTTTTACAATACTTTCCTCATCATTTTCAACTCTGTCTATGACATACGGTGTCATAAGCACACCCTTATTTGCAATGGCACAGGT
>JAJQGF010000129.1 GCA_021200695.1 Lachnospiraceae bacterium | reverse complement strand
GATTGGAGTAGATTTTTACAGGTGCTTCATTTATAATAGCCATGTAGTATTGCTTTAAAAAGGACAAGGATTTTCAAGTCAGCAACAGGAGGAGTTTACGATATGCCGGTAAAATATGTATTTGTTACGGGCGGAGTTGTTTCCGGACTCGGAAAAGGAATAACAGCCGCATCTTTAGGCAGATTATTAAAAGCAAGAGGTTATAAGGTGACAATGCAGAAGTTTGACCCTTATATAAATATTGACCCCGGGACCATGAATCCCATACAGCACGGCGAAGTATTTGTAACGGATGACGGTGCCGAGACAGACCTTGATTTGGGACATTATGAGAGATTTATTGATGAAAGCCTTGACAAAAATTCCAATGTGACAACAGGCAAGGTATATTGGTCCGTACTGCAGAAGGAACGCCGCGGCGATTACGGCGGCGGCACTGTTCAGGTAATTCCTCATATCACAAACGAAATTAAAAGCCGTTTTTACCGTAACTTTACCGATACCGACACACGTATTGCGATTATTGAGGTCGGCGGTACAGTGGGCGATATAGAAAGCCAGCCTTTTCTTGAGTCCATACGACAGTTCCAGCATGAGGTTGGACATGACAATGCGATTTTAATCCATGTCACGCTTATCCCATATTTAAGCGCTTCACAGGAACTCAAGACCAAGCCGACTCAGGCAAGCGTTAAGGATTTACAGGGAATGGGAATCCAGCCGGATATCATAGTGTGCCGAAGCGAGCATCCTCTTGACCAGGGACTTAAGGACAAGATTGCGTTGTTTTGCAATGTACCCAGCAACCATGTGCTTCAAAATCTGGACGTTGAGTATCTTTATGAGGCGCCTTTGGCAATGGAGAAGGAGCAGCTTGCACAGGTTGCCTGCGAATGCCTTCATCTTGACTGCCCTGAACCAAACCTTACCGATTGGATAAATATGGTAGAAGACCTAAAGCACCCAACTGATGAGGTAAAAATAGCCCTTGTTGGCAAATATGTGTCTCTGCACGATGCATATATCAGCGTCGTCGAGGCATTAAAGCACGGCGGCATTACTAATCATGCTACCGTAAATATTAAATGGATTGATTCCGAGAAGGTAACCCCTGAAAATGTGGGTGAACTTCTCGGCGACTGCAATGGAATACTTGTTCCCGGCGGCTTCGGTTCAAGAGGAATTGACGGCAAGATTATCGCCATTAATTATGCACGTACAAACAATAAACCTTTTCTCGGTTTGTGTCTTGGTATGCAGCTTACGATAATTGAATATGCAAGAAATGTTATCGGTTACAACGATGCTCACAGCGTAGAGCTTGACCCAAACACTACACATCCTGTTATCGCGCTTATGCCCGACCAAAACGGTATCGAGGACATCGGCGGAACATTAAGACTTGGCGCTTATCCTTGCGTGTTGGACAAGGCATCAAGGGCTTATGAGCTTTATGGCGAGGAAACCATATATGAGCGGCACAGGCATCGCTATGAGGTTAATAACGATTATCGGGCTGTCCTTCAGGAGAACGGGCTTCGCCTCTCAGGTACCTCACCGGACGGCCGTATAGTCGAGATGTGTGAAATCACAGAGCATCCTTTTTTTGTGGCGACACAGGGACATCCGGAGTTAAAATCCCGTCCAAACAGACCACATCCGCTGTTTAAGGGCTTTATTGCCGCTGCGTTAAATGATAAGAATGGCAGATAGTTGTAATAAATTTTTGTGTGATAACGTTAAGTTATTGATGCAACAGGCACTCAACATCAATATGTATTAAACAGAGCCGTTTGCAAATCTTGGTAGATAGTAAGTTTTACGGAGGCATATGCTTGAACAAATTTGTTATTATATGTTTAACAATATTCAGCAGTATTTTTCTCTTCGGCTGTAGTCTGAGAGTAGAATCCGAGTCCGACAGTGAGACTGAGCCTGACCCGAAAGCTATTGACTTTCAAAGTCTTACAACCTCACAGGTTAACCGGGTATATATTGTTTCCTATATGAACAAACGCAGAGATTTGGTAAAGCTCGCCGAATTGACCTATGATGATATCGACGCTCTGGTTGAGCTTTTGAATCAAATAGAGCTAAACGGTGAAGCTTCCGACCGATTTACAGATGTAACCGGAATGTATTGGCACATGTACCGAATTGAGTTAGATAACGGACAGGAATTTGATTTTGCAGCGGATAACCATTTTTATGTCATAGATTTAAAAGGATTCGATGCCGATGCTGAAACAGGCTCCGCTATTTTAAGGCAGTACGGCGCGTGGAGCGAGGAATATTTTCCTGAGGATTACTTGGAAAATTAAGCGGGGAGGATATTTTGAAAAAAATAACTATATTATTTTCAATTTTATGTATGCTTCTTCTGTCCGGTTGCGGCCTGGGCGGGGAAAATGCTTCCGAAAATATTGATTTTAAAGGGCTTACCGCTTCACAGGTTAAAAGAGTATATATTTTCTCCTCCGCAAACCGCGGCAGCGATACAAGGAAGCTGGCTGAATTGTCAGAGGAGGATATCAACAGCTTGGTTTTGCATCTTAATCTTGTCGAGCTGTCCGGCGACGCCACAGAGCATTATAAGCAGGTTACGGAAATGTATTGGGAGATGTACCGCATAGAATTGACTGACGGGCAAAAATTTGATTTTGCGGCGGATAACCATTTCTATGTCATAGACGGCAACGGCTATGAAGCGAGAACAGATTTAGGCTCCGAAATTTATAAACAATATCTTGAATGGGACGAGGAATATTTTCCTGAGAATTATTCTTATTAATTAGCGAGGCATATCATTGAAAAAGCTTTTAACAATATTATTATCCGTACTCAGTACGCTTCTTCTGTCAGGATGTACACTGATAAATGCTTTTAGTTCAGAGTATATCGACTTTAGCAGACTCGAGATTTCCGATATTAAACATATATATATTGTTGCATACGGAAGCCGTTATAAGGATTACACAAAAATGGCCGAACTGACCTATGACGATATCGAGACTCTGCTGCCTCTCCTGAATCAGGTAGAACTGGCAGGGGAGGCAACTGACGAGTTTCAGAATGTGCCGGCAATGTATTGGCAAATGTACCGCATAGAGCTGGAAAACGGGCAGGAATTTGACTTTGCCGCCAATAAAAACTACTATGCTGTAAATATGGCAGGCTATGTCGCAGACGAAAATATCGGAAATGAAATACTTCTTCAAAGCAGAGAGTGGTGCAAAAAATATTTCCCTGAGGATTATTAAAATCAATCCAACTCGTTCTCTATCCTCTCAGCAAACTCCTCAGCAGCCATAGCGCCCATAAAGGTAGCAGTCTCTTCACCGTTTTTAAAAATTTTAAAGGTTGGTATACTTACAATTCCGTACTTCTGAGACAATGCCATATTTTCATCTGTATTACACTTTCCCACCTTAAGTCTGCCCTGCATTTTCTCTGCAAGAGACTCCACCACCGGTGCCATCATCTTGCAGGGGCCGCACCAATCAGCATAGAAATCCACAAGCACGGGCAGTTCAGATTTAAGCACCTCATTATCAAAATTTTCGGCCGTAAATTTGTATTCCATAAATTGCACTTCCTTTCTTCTTTAGTCAAAAGTCTTTCCACACATAATTTATATTATACATATGTAATTTACCTGAATATAATATATTTGTAAATAGGATTGCCCTTTGATGAAAATTTTTCTTCATACTCCGTCATAATATTACCCTCCATAAGTTTATCATCGGAATGCAAATCATAAGTTATTATATCCGCTCTCCATCCTGCAGGCTCCAGCTCTTCAAGCGCAAAATCAAACAGCCCACGGTTGTCCGTCTTAAATTCAAGCCTGCCATCCCTCTTCAATATGCGGTCATAGCGGTCGAGAAACTGTCTGGACGGAAGCCTTCTCCTGGCATGACGATCCTTGGGCCACGGGTCAGAAAAATTGAGATAAATCTTATCCACCTCTCCTCCTCCAAATACCTTGTCAATATCCTCTGCGTCCATTCTTATAAACTTAAGGTTAGGCAAAGCCTCCTCCTCCATTTTCTGAATTGCCCTAAGCAGTACGCTTGAATATTTTTCAATACCCACATAATTGATATCGGGACTGTTTTTTGCCATTGTATAAATGAATCTTCCCTTACCCATACCTATCTCTATATGCAGAGGGTGAGTATTTCCAAATATTTCTCCCCACCTTCCCGGACAAGTATCTAAAGCTTCTTCATCTATTACAAATGGACTGCTCTGAATAACCTCTCGCGAGCCCGTAATATTTCTAAGACGCATGATTACCTCCGCTTAATTTCCTATGGTTTTTCCAAACTACGTATGTTAAGATTATAATAT
>JAJQGF010000273.1 GCA_021200695.1 Lachnospiraceae bacterium | reverse complement strand
GCAAGGGTGTCTCAGTATTGTCAGTATAATTATTTTAGAATGCTCAAAAGAGATGACGGATTAAGCGCTGATATTATGTTATCTGAGGGTATTAAAAATGCAATGAAGCTCCAGCATTATATATATAATGCTTATCCGCCGCATGACAAATGGCTTCGCGCAGGTCTTGCGGAACTGCCCGGAGGAAAAGAGCTTGAGGAAATATTGATAAAGCTGCATGGCTGTATGAACATTTCAGCTGCCGGCGGGGCGGACGCAGGGAAGATGTCAAAGGAAGGTGCGGAGGAGCTGACAGAGCTTCTGGGCTCGTTTTTTGCACGTGAAATGTATAATAATGGCGATATAAGCGATATTGACAGTTACCTTGACGCGCATACGGAGGAGCTGCTTGAGAAATCCATATACTCCAAAATGGGTAACGGGGAGCTGGTCGAGGAAATTGCCAGAACAGAGTTTGAGGCATTTGACAAGGTAAAAAACGAGGGAGGGAGAGCCTCCTGCCAGAATGACTGGCCAACATTTTCGGTGATGCGTAAGAGCCAGTATTTGACATGGAGCAGAACAATGCTGCTTCAGTATTTGTATGATTTTAAGAGGGAATACCGCAGAGGACATAACCTGATAACTGAGAAATACGGAAGGATGATGGAGAGCACAGCACCTGAAAAATATGCGGAGATTAAAGATAATTTTCCCGTGCTTTCCGATGAAAAGAGGGCTGTTATTGAGCAGATTGTAGGTATACAGATGGAGATGATGGAGAGCTTTGCGGAGGAACACCCGAAGGTTGCACACAATGCGCGCAGTCTGCACACATATGAGGATAACATTGTGAATACCTCATACGAAACCTATCTGAGAGGAGAGCTTAGCACATATTCCGACAAAATGCTACAGCTATATGGAGAGTTTGTAGTGCGGTGTGTCTCTGATAATGTAAATATTGCGCTTAAGACGATTGAAAACAGTGCAAAGCTTTATGGATACAAAGATATAAATGAATTTGAAAAAAATATAAGCTGGAAAAAATAAAGCTGAAGGAGTTGACGCTTCGGTTGATTAGCGGATGTACGGGATTTCCGAAGTGTCTTTATACAGAAAATGCGCAGAGAAAATGAAGATTATTCGGAAGACAGTCACTATTCTGACAGAAGAAAAGAATCCCTCAGGGAAATACAGGAAATGGAGCAGATTGAAAAGGGGCTTGAGGATTTCCTGAAGCAGGAGTTAGGCGGCATGAATGAGCCCGGAGGGATAAAAACACAGCCGCAGACATTTGATTTGAAGGCGGAAAGGGAGGAGGATTATGTGACGACATCAGAAAAAAGGAATGCAGGAGAGTATGGCTGTGAGGAGGATTGGGACAGCCCAAGGAGGAGAACGACAGCCTCGCGGGAAAAGAATCCCAAATCTGTAAATGTCAGGCAGGAGAAAAAAAAATCACGTCGTAATCAGAAGAGGCATCCAAAAAGGAGGTCAAAATTTAAAAGCTTTCTGGCAGTCGTGCTTATACTTGTACTACTGGCAGCGGCATTGCATTACTATCTTGTGGGTTTGATATACAATAAAATGAATTATGAGTATATAGAAGCTGTTGCGTCTGAAGCCATCAGGGATGAGGGTGTAATAAACATTCTTTTGATTGGCAATGACTCACGTGATAACAGTGAGGATGGAAGGTCGGACGCAATGATTCTGCTGTCAATAAACTCAAAGAGTAAAAAGATATACATGACCTCTCTTTTGCGTGATATGTATGTGGATATTCCCGGCTATGACGGCAACCGTCTTAATGCGGCTTATGCGTATGGCGGCGCGGAGCTTCTCATGGAGACTGTTGAACAGAATTTTAATATAGAGGTCAACCGTTATATTCAGGTGAACTTTGAGGCATTTGCAAATCTCGTTGATGCAGTCGGCGGAGTAGAGCTTGAGCTTTCCTCTGAGGAGGTGGAGTATGTAAATGCATATTTGTGGGAATACAATATTCTGCTGGACAGACCTGAGGGAACAGACTATATGGACACCTCTTTGAGCGGGATTATCCACTTGAACGGACCTCAGGCGCTTGCTTATTCAAGAAACAGATATATCGGAACGGATTTTGGAAGAACTGAGAGGCAGAGAAAGGTGCTGTCAGCAGTCATAAATAAGCTTCCGGCAGCAATATTAACCAACCCGAAGGGGCTTATAGACGGTCTTTTGCCTAACCTTACTACTAATTTGACACAAAAGGAGTGTTATCAGTTAAGCTTTATTGTGTTAAGACTTTTAAGCTATGACATTATTCAGGGCAGCATACCTTTGGAGGGAACCTATACGGATGCCACTATAAGGGGAATGGCGGTTCTGGAGGTTGATTTTGATGCTAACAGGCAATATATTCTGGAAAATATATACAGTGACGGATTGGAGGAGTAGAAGTTGTCATTCAATGAGATTCGGGGGAGACAGACTAATCTGATAATGGCCGGAATTATGTGCATATGGTTTACTGCATGCGGAGCCGCAGAGGAGGCTGAACCGGTGGCTTATGACTATAAAGAGCTGATGCAGCCGATAACTGTAAGCTCTTCCGACATATATGATGAAGCGGGTCAGAGTGAATATCAGGAGCAGGACGGTACTTCGGATATAGATATGGACGAGCAGGACAACGTGATTGAAGTGACAATATCTGCCGCAGGAGACGTGACCCTCGGAAATTATTTAAATCAGAACTACAGCTATTCCTTTGACCAGACCTATGAGCAGACAGAGGATAAGAAATATTTTTTTGAAAATGTGTATGATATTTTTTCCGCGGACGATTTTACGGTTGTGAACCTTGAGGGTCCCCTTACCGACAGCGGGGAAATCAGGCAGGAGAAGGAATATGTAATAAAAGGAAAGCCGGAGTATGCGCAGCTTCTTAAATACGGCGCAATTGAGGCGGCAGGTCTTGCAAATAATCATATTCTTGATTATAAGGAGCAGGGGCTGCTTGATACTGTACAGGCGCTCGATGAACAGGGCATAGCTTATGCATATGACAGCAATGTCGGTATTTATAATGTCGGCGAAGTGAAAATCGGTTATGTTGCAGTCAGTCAGGTCTCCCGTGGAAATGCAATGGAAAAAACGCTCCAAAATGGAATTGAAACGCTTCAGGAGGAAGAGGCTGATATTATTCTTGTGCTTTGTCATTGGGGAATAGAGAGAGAATTTTATCCGGAGGAATATCAGAGATATCTTGGAAAGCTGTGTATCGACTGGGGCGCGGATATTGTGCTTGGCAGTCATCCGCATGTGCTTCAGGGAATTGAGGAATATAACGGAAAATTTATAGTGTACAGCATGGGGAATTTCTGCTTTGGCGGCAATAGAAATCCTGCTGATAAGGATTCTATGATATTCCAGCAGACATTTACATTTGTAGACGGTGAGAAGCAGAGCGATGCAAATATTCGTGTAATACCCTGCTCTATAAGCTCTGTCTCCGAAAGAAATAATTATCAGCCGACACCTTCTGTGGGAAGCGAGGCTGAGCGTATAATAGACAGGATTAATGAGTATAGCAGCGATTTTGGAGTAGAGTTTGATTACGACGGATATCTTAAATGATATTTTATAATTTTACATATTAAACGTACCTGCTAAAAGGCGATTTGTTATTTGCCAGAAATTGTATGTTGAAAAAGGCTGATTTTATATTATTATATGTATGTAACAAAGTTGTAACATATTTGTAATATTTTGAAAGGAGTTTTTATGAGAAAGCTTACATTACTATCAGCAGGTATTTTAACCCTTGCCTGTCTCGGGGGACAGGCTATTACAGCGGAAGCGTCATCTTTAAATAATGCGCAGGTTGTAAGAAGCGGAAACCATATTATTATTTCCTACAGCGGAAGCATCTGTGATTCTGACAGTGCCGGGCAGCTTAAATCACAGATTAAAGAGCAGCTGAGCAATATTTTGAGCGGTGCGTGTACGACAAATAAACCCGGTGTAGGTGCGCCTGATACCGAAATACCGGATAGCGGAAGCGCGGATTCCGGCAGCGTGGACACAGACAGACCCGAAGCCGGGACTCCTGACAAGGACGCATCTGACGCTGCACTTTCTTATGAGGAGCAGGTAGTTGAGCTTGTAAATGAGGAACGTGCGAAGAAAGGGCTTTCACCGCTTTCGATAGATACGAGTGTACAGGCGGCTGCTCAGGTACGTGCGCAGGAATGTGAACAGTTATTTTCACACACCCGTCCGGATGGAAGCAGCTTTGCAACTGCCCTTAGCGAGCAGAATGTTTCTTACAAAACAGCCGGCGAGAACATTGCATGGGGCCAGAGCTCCCCTGAGGAGGTTGTAAATGCATGGATGAACAGTGACGGTCATAGGGCTAATATCCTTAGCGAAAAATACACTTCAATAGGTGTGGGATATTATCAGAATGCGAAGGGTGTAAATTATTGGTCACAGCTTTTCATTGGCTGATATAAACAGTATAGTCTGTTATAAGGAGAGCCGTTTCGCAAAAAGGGCATGGTTGAGGAACCATGTCCTTTTGCTTTTTTGTAAACACTGTGTTGTATCAACTGGATTTTAAGCATAAGCTATGGTATACTCTAATAAAAATCAGAAATTAAAAATATAGTCGGCGTCTGATTTTAAGGTGGCAGAGAATACTTAAAGGTGGGGAGGCACAGCTTCCGCTGCGACAGCAAAGAACATGGAGGTTATGAGTATAATGTCAGAGATGAAGGAATTAATTTTAAACAGGTTTTCGGAGGTATTTGGAGACGGAGACGGAGCAAGAGCATATTTCGCGCCGGGGCGTGTAAATCTTATAGGAGAGCACACGGATTATAACGGCGGACATGTTTTTCCATGCGCACTCACAATAGGAACCTATGGTGTGGCACGTATAAGAAATGACCGCAGGCTTCGGTTTTATTCGATGAACTTTGAAAAGCTGGGTGTTATAGAGGCTTCATTGGATGAGCTTAAACCTGATAAGGCTGCGGATTGGACAAATTATCCTAAGGGAGTTATGTGGGCATTTGAGGAGAAAGGCATGAAGCTTCCATATGGTATGGATTTGCTTTTAAACGGTAATATACCTAACGGCTCAGGACTTTCCTCCTCCGCTTCGGTTGAGGTGCTGACTGGCTTTATATTAAGAGATTTTTTTGGATTTGATGTATCAAATCAGGACCTGGCTCTGATAGGACAGTATTCAGAGAATAACTTTAACAAGGTAAACTGTGGAATTATGGACCAGTTTGCCATTGCAATGGGGAAAAAGGACAACGCAATTTTCCTTGATACGGCAACGCTCTCCTATGAATACGCGCCTGTCAGGCTTGATAACGCAAAGATAGTAATTGCATGCAGCAACAAGAAACGCGGCCTTGGCGATTCAAAGTATAATGAGCGCAGAAATGAATGCGAGACGGCGCTTGCAGAGCTTCAGCTTATGGTAAAGGTTAAAAGCCTCGGCGACCTTGATGCAGACACCTTTGAAAAGTTTAAAAAGATTATTAAGAGCGATGTGCGTATTAAGAGGGCAAGACATGCGGTGTATGAAAACCAGAGAACAATACGTGCAGTGACGGCGCTTAAAAACAATGATATAGAGCTGTTTGGAAGGCTTATGAATGAATCGCATGTATCCCTCAGGGATGACTACGAGGTGACAGGAATTGAGCTGGATACGCTTGTCGAGGAGGCATGGAAGGTTGAGGGTGTAATAGGCTCGCGCATGACGGGCGCCGGTTTTGGCGGATGTACGGTCAGCATTGTTAAGGATGAAGCTATTGACAGCTTTATCAGTCAGGTCGGAGCTGAATATGAGAAAAAGATTGGTTATGCGGCTGATTTTTATGTGGTTGAAATTGGAGACGGGCCGTGTGTTCTGGACTGATGCGGGATGCTTTTGTACATGGCATTTTTATTGAAGACAGGTGAGGTATTATATGATTGAAACATATATTAGAAGGCTGGTCTCATATGGCACAGCTACAGGGCTTGTACCGACAGAGGACATAATTTATACAACTAACCGTTTGCTGGAGCTTTTCAATCTGGATGAGCTTGAGGACAGCAGCGGGGATATCAGTATGGATACAGGTGAGCTTGAAGAGGTGCTTGCCGGAATGCTTGATTATGCCTGCGAAAAAGGGCTTATTAAAGAAAACAGCGTTGTATACCGTGATTTATTTGACACAAGGATAATGAATGTGCTTATGCCGAGGCCGAGCGAGGTAATACACAGATTTTATGATTTATATGAGAATGAATCGCCCAGGGCAGCTACAGACTATTATTATAAGCTGAGCAGAGATTCGGATTATATCAGAAGATACCGCGTATGCAGGGATATTAAATGGTCTGCGGAAACGCAGTACGGCAATCTCGACATAACAATAAATCTTTCGAAGCCCGAGAAGGACCCTAAGGCAATCGCGGCGGCGAAGCTCGCAAAACAGTCGGGATATCCGAAATGTCTTTTGTGCAGGGAAAATGAAGGCTATGCGGGCCGCATAAATCATCCGGCCAGGCAGAACCATAGAATTATTCCGGTGACAATTAACGGAGGTCAATGGGGATTTCAATATTCTCCGTATGTGTATTATAATGAGCACTGTATTGTGTTTAATCTGCAGCATACTCCCATGAGGATAGAGCATGCCACCTTCTGCAAGCTTTTTGACTTTGTCAGACAGTTCCCGCATTACTTTGTAGGCTCGAATGCAGACCTGCCCATCGTGGGAGGCTCAATTCTCAGCCACGACCATTTTCAGGGAGGAAATTATGAGTTTGCCATGGCAAAGGCACCGGTTGAGGAGAGCTTTTGCGTAGAGGGATTTGGAGATGTGGAGGCCGGAATTGTTAAATGGCCCATGTCTGTAATACGTCTGAGATGTGCGGATACAGACAGAATTATCGGGCTTGCCGATTTGATTCTGGACAGATGGCGTGAATATACGGATGCCGAGGCATTTGTATATGCATATACAGATGGCGAACCACATAACACAATAACACCCATTGCAAGAAAACGCGGTGAAATGTTTGAATTGGATTTGGTGCTTAGAAATAATATTACAACGAATGAGCATCCGCTTGGCGTATATCATCCCCATGCAAAGCTTCACCACATTAAGAAGGAGAATATAGGTCTTATAGAGGTGATGGGTCTGGCAGTGCTTCCCGCGCGTTTAAAGACAGAGATAGCCGGGCTTAAACAGACAATGCTTTCCGGAGGCGATTTGAGAGCAGATGAAGCGCTTGCAAAGCATGCTGACTGGGTGGAGGAGTTTTCTGTTAAATATGACAGGATTGATGAATCCAATATAGATGAGATAATAAAAAAGGAAATCGGCCGGGTATTTATGGAGGTTCTTGAGGACGCGGGCGTTTATAAACGTACACAGGAGGGAAGGAAGGCCTTCCGCCGCTTTATTGACAGTCTCGGTACCTCAGACGGCAAATGAGGCAGCAGAATGAAGGCAGCAGACAGCTATGTGAGCATAGATATTGAGACAACGGGGCTTAATCCCAAAAAAGATAAGATTATTGAGATTGGTGCTGTTAAGGTCATAGACGGTGTTAAAATGGAGAGCTTTTCAACTCTGGTAAATCCCGCCCGAAGGCTGGAGCAGACGATTATTGAGCTTACGGGAATAAATGACGATGAGCTTGCAGAGGCGCCTTATATAGAAAATGTACTGCCGGAGCTTATGGATTTCCTTGAGGAGCTGCCGCTGCTTGGGCACAGCATACTCTTTGATTATTCATTTATCAGGAAGGCGGCAGTAGACAATAATCTTTCCTTTGAGAAGAATGGAATCGACACGCTTAAGCTTTCAAGAAGGTTTCTCGCTGATTTAGAGCATAGGAGGCTGGACTATCTGTGTGATTATTACGGCATTCCGCATAATGCACACAGGGCGTTTTCCGATGCCGAGGCGACTGTTGAGCTGTATGGGAGGCTGGTGGATAATTTTTTTGAAACAGATAGCAGTCTGTTTTCACCGACACCGCTGGTTTTTAAAGTAAAACGGGACACACCCGCGGCAAAACAACAAAAGGAAAGGTTATACAAGCTGCTTGAAAAGCATAAAATAACCTTGGGTGCTGATGTTGAACGGCTTACCAAAAGTGAGGCGAGCCGGTTTATTGACAGGATTTTTGCAGAGTACGGACGATAGAGCCTTTGTTTGCGGAGCGAAGCGTCTCGGCAGTATCAAGCAGCAGCTTTATTTTATCAGCCTGACCGTTTGATTTATAATATTCTGCCAGCTTATAATAAGTGCGGCTGATGTCTGTTCGGGTGCTCACGGCAAATTCCATGATTGATACCGCCTCGCTTTTATAATCGGCAGCCCATAGCTCGTCAGCCCATTTCTGAAGGGTGGTAACCGCAATTGTATAATTCTGGTCGTATGCTGACAACTGTTCAATATTTGCCGTGCCATACTCAAATTTTAATTCCGTATTTGTATAACCGGTAAAATTTACTATTTTTTTATCCGTAAGCCCGTTTAAGGTATCCAGACAGTCTGCTACAATCTCATTTTCCGTCATAAGATGGGTTGGAAGCTTATCCATGGGAATATGTATGTATTCAAGCTTATCAAGAGGCTTACGCCGCACGGAATTGGCGGCCTGCTCATTTTTCCAGAAGCTTCTTTCGTTTGCAGCCTCCTGGTTGCGCTGTCTGTGTATTCGATGCGTAAGCACCATTATAAAGATAATAAAACTTGCCAAAAAGGGTAATTTCATATATAATATCCTTTCAAGTAAAGCTAAGCCCTTCAGGGCGGATAGGAGTTACAATGTTAAATCTGAACAACAGGAAAACAAAACAGCGTATCTCAGCAATTATAATATTTATTATTGTACTTGCGATGATAGTACCTACTTTAACATATTTCTTTTATTAATTCAATTACTGTATTAAGAGGACGATTATGGAAAAAAACAAAAAAATGAGCTGTCGTGGTATTTTTTTATATGCCTTTGCAATATTGCCGGTATTGTTTTCAATGTCGGGCATAAAAGCTCAGGCGGCTGACGAGGCTGATGCTGAAATTAAGACAGGAGTCTATGCGGAGGGCATAGACTTGTCAGGAATGACGGCTGACGAGGCTGATGCAGCCATAGAAAATTACATAGATGAGCTTAAATTGACTGAAATTACCCTTGTTGCGGCAAATAACAGCGAGGTTACGGTTGCAGCGGGAGATTTCGGGCTGAGCTGGGCGAATCCGGAGCTTGTAACGGAGGCTGTGGAGTTGGGGGCTCACGGAAACGTAATAGAGAGATACAAAATTCTGAAGGACCTCGAGCATGACGGGGCGGTTCTTGACATAGAGCTGTCTGCGGACGTTCATGCAATTAATGATATACTTGCGCAGAAATGCGTAAAATATGATGTAGAGGCAGTCAATACTTCTCTTAAGAGAGAGAACGGAAGCTTTGAGGTTGTAGAGGGTCTGACGGGATATCTGCTGGATGTTGAAGCCTCAATAGACATTATCTATGAATATCTTACTCAGGAGTGGGACGGAACTCCATGCAGACTTGAGCTTGAGATTACCGTGGACGAACCTGAGGGAAGCGCTGAGGAGCTTTCTCAGGTCACGGATATACTTGGAACATATACAACCTCCTTCAGAACATCAGGTACGGCGAGGAGTGAAAATGTAATTAACGGATGTAAGCTTATCGACGGAATTACATTATATCCCGGAGAGGAATTCTCAACATATGATGCGGTATCGCCCTTTTCGGAGGCCAACGGCTATTATATGGCGGGCTCATATGTGGGAGGCAAGGTCGTGGACAGTCTCGGAGGCGGTATATGTCAGGTGTCGACCACTTTGTATAATGCCGTGCTTTTAGCTGAGCTTGAGGTGAGTGAGAGATATAACCATTCCATGATTGTTACATATGTAGAGCCATCCGCGGATGCTGCAATAGCAGAGAGCTCGGGTAAGGATTTTAAATTTGTCAATAATACGGACTACCCTATATATATTGAGGGCTATACTACAAGCGACAAGAAAATCACGTTTAATATATATGGAAAAGAAACAAGGTCTTCAGGCCATGAGGTAATATATGAGAGCGAGGTGCTTGAGGTTATTAATCCCGAGAGCGATACAATCTACGCGGATGCTTCGCAGCCTATCGGTTATATTGTTGTAGAGAGCGCGCATATAGGATATAAGGCAAGACTCTGGAAGATAACTATGGAGGACGGAGTGGAGGTCAGCCGTGAGCAGGTAAACAGCAGCACTTATAAGATGGTGCCAAGAAGCGCTACGGTTGGCACAGCGACATCTGACCCTGAGGCTCTCAATGAGATAAATGCTGCTATTTCCAGCGGAAGCATTGACAATGTTAACGCCGCCATAGCATCAATAAATGCGAGGGCAGCCGCTCAGAGCGCGGCGGAAGAAGACGATGATGACTAATGCTTAGATTTTAGATGTATTGACATGGAGGAAAGGTATGGATGCTGGTAAAGTGTCTGAAAATATATTAAAGCTTTCAATATTGAATCAGCTTCATACTAAAAATGAAGATGTTATTTGCGGCGCAGGGATAGGGACAGACTGCGCCCTTTTTTTGCCCTCCGACGACAAGGTTCTGGCTGTATGCGCCGCGGAGGCCGCAGTCGCGATACAGGCGGATATGGGTGACTTTGATACTCTCCGGTATACAATGGCGCAGCTTGTCATAAAATGCGTCAACAATCTTGCCGCGAGCGGTGCATCACCGGTATCCGCCATTATAACCCTGCTCCTGCCTGAATCTGCGCAACACAGTGACATAAGACTTCTTATGTCACAGGCTGACGAGGCATGCAGAGAATTTTCAATGCAGATAGCGGGCGGGCAGAGCAGAGTGATAAAAGGGACAGATGTACCGATAGCGGTTGTGAACGGATATGGCACGGCGCCTGAGAACTGCTTTAGAACGGTGAAAATGGCTAAGCCGGGACAGGATATCGTACTGAGCAAATGGGCGGCTCTGGAGGGCACGGCGATTATTGCCCGTCGGGAAAAGGACAGGCTTAATAAGTATTACCCGGCATATCTTGCAGACACGGCTGTATGCTTTGACAGATATCTTTCTGTTATGCCGGAGGCGCAGATTGCTCTTAAAAACGGAGTGTCAGCTATGCATGATGCCTCCGAGGGCGGAATATTTGCAGCTCTCTGGGAGCTTGCGGAGGGTGCGGGAATCGGACTTGATATCGATATAAGGAGACTTCCGCTCAGGCAGGAGACAGTTGAGATATGCGAGTGCTGTGGAATAAATCCATATGAGCTTTTGTCCGGAGGCTGTCTTGTAATGACTGCTGATGATGGCGAGAGTCTGGTCAGAGCCCTCAGGGAGGGAGATATTCCTGCAGTCGTAATAGGACGCACAACTGCTGATAATGCCCGCATAATCAGGAATGAGGATGAGGTGCGGTATATGGACAGGCCGAAGCAGGACGAGATATACGGCATCTTTAACAGGCATTGTGAATAAAAAGTAAATAAAGAAGCAAAAACAAATACAAAAATTATGAAATAAAATAAGAAAGGTCCGGTAAATATCATGAGAGATGAATTATTGGCGATAATTGAAAAAAACAGTCGTATTGATTTAAAGGAGCTTGCGGTTCTTCTTGGAACACAGGAGATTGATGTGGTAAACGAGCTTGAGCAGATGGAAGCGGACGGTATAATCTGCGGCTATCATACTCTTATTAATTGGGAGAAAACATCTATTGATAAGGTTACTGCGCTGATTGAGGTGCGTGTTACACCTCAGAGAGGCCAGGGCTTTGACAATATTGCAGAGCGTATATATAAATATCCTGAGGTGCAGAGCGTATACCTTATTTCCGGCGGCTTTGACCTTATGGTAATACTTGAGGGCAAGACGCTTCGCGAGGTTTCCTCCTTTGTATCCGACAAGCTTTCAACCTTAGACAGTGTACTCAGCACAGCTACACACTTTATTCTTAAGAAATATAAGGAGCATGGCTGTATCCTTAATCTTAAAATTGAAGATGAAAGAGAGATGATTACACCGTGAGAAACCCATTAGCAGATAAAGTTGTAGAAATAAAGCCCTCAGGAATCCGTAAATTTTTTGATATTGTAAACGATATGAAGGATTCCAATGTAATTTCTCTCGGTGTGGGAGAACCGGATTTTGATACTCCGTGGCACATACGGGATGAGGGTATCTATTCATTGGAAAAGGGAAAGACCTTTTACACATCAAACGCAGGTCTGATGGAGCTGAGGCAGGAGATTTGTAATTATTTAAAGAGAAGACAGGGGGTTGACTATGACCCGCGCACCGAGGTGCTGGTGACGGTAGGAGGCTCTGAGGCGATTGACATCGGTCTGCGCGCCATGGTCAATCCGGGGGATGAAGTTATTATTCCACAGCCGAGCTACGTGTCCTATGAGCCTTGTGCGATACTTGCAGATGCAGCTCCGGTAATTATCCGTTTAAAGGCTGAGAATGAATTCCGTCTTACCGCAGGTGAGCTTGAGGAGGCAATTACCGACAAGACTAAGGTTTTAATTCTTCCTTTTCCAAATAACCCCACCGGCGCAATTATGGAGAGAAGGGATTTGGAGGAAATTGCCGAGGTAATTATCAGGCATGACATTTTTGTCATATCAGACGAAATATATTCAGAGCTTACCTATAAGGGAAGACATGTATCAATAACAGAGATACCGGGAATGCAGGAAAGAACTATTCTGATTAATGGTTTTTCAAAATCATACGCAATGACGGGCTGGCGTCTCGGCTATGCATGCGGTCCCAGAGAAATTATAGGGCAGATGACAAAGATTCATCAATTTGCAATTATGTGCGCGCCCACCATGAGTCAATATGCGGCAGTCGACGCATTGAAAAACGGTGATGAGGATATAGATAAGATGCGCGTCGCATACAATCAGAGAAGAAGATTCCTTATGAATGCTTTTAAGGAGATGGGGCTTGAATGCTTTGAGCCATATGGCGCATTTTATGTGTTTCCGAGCATTAAGGAGTTTGGCATGACCAGCGATGAATTTGCAGCCAGATTCTTAAACGAGGAGAAGGTTGCGGCAGTTCCCGGAAACGCGTTCGGAGACAGCGGAGAGGGATATCTGAGAATTTCTTATGCGTACTCGTTGGAAAAGCTTAAGCTTGCAATGAAGAGAATGGGAGACTTTATAGAAAGGCTCCGCAAAGAGCAGGGCAGATAGAATGTAATATCCGCGCCGCTGTTACATGGAGATAATATGCACATAATCTTACATCAGCCGGAGATACCGGCAAATACGGGTAATATAGGGCGCACCTGTGTTGCGACAGGTACCTCGCTTCATCTGATTGAGCCTTTGGGCTTCAGGCTTAACGAAAAGGAAATCCGCAGAGCGGGAATGGACTATTGGGAAAAGCTTGATGTCAGCAGGTATGTTAATTTTGATGACTTTAAGGTTAAGCATCTGGGGGCAAAAATCTGGATGGCAACCACAAAGGCAAAGAGGTCATATACGGATGTATCATTTGGCTTGGATGATTTTTTAATGTTTGGAAAGGAGAGCGCGGGTATTCCGGAGGAGCTTCTGGTGGATAATGAGGAATGCTGCATAAGGATACCCATGCTTCCTGAAATAAGGTCATTAAATTTATCAAATTCTGTTGCAATAGTGTTGTATGAAGCCCTGCGTCAGAATGGCTTTTCACAGCTTCAGACGGAGGGCATGCTCCACAGGCTTAAGTGGAGGGTATAAAGGCAGCGTATAATACGTTCTCATCAGGTCTTTTTAGCATACTTTTCTTTTTCACAAAATTTTCACAAAAATATCACCATTCGATGACATTTTAAAAGTAAAATCAAAGAGATTGTTCAGAGCTGCGTCTCTGAATGGCTTTAAATCAGATAATGAAAATTATAAATGGGAGGCAGCCATGATTCAAGTTACTAACCTTACAAAAAAATATGGTAATCATGTGGCTGTGGACAATTTGAGCTTCACTGTTGAAAAGGGGCAGATATACGGTTTCCTTGGTCCCAACGGAGCTGGAAAGTCCACTACAATGAACATTATTACGGGATACCTTGCAGCTACTTCAGGCACGGTAATAATTAATGGAAAGGATATTCAGAAGGAGCCGGAGGAGGCAAAGAAATGTGTAGGATACCTGCCGGAGCTTCCGCCGCTTTACATGGACATGACGGTTGAGGAATATCTCAGATTTGTGGCAGAGCTTAAGAAGGTTCCAAAGGCCGACAGAGCGTCGCAGGTGTCCGAGGTCATGGAGATGACCCGCATAACTGATAAAAAAGAGAGACTAATTAAAAACCTGTCTAAGGGATATAAGCAGAGAGTGGGCTTTGCACAGGCTATTCTGGGCTTCCCTGAGGTCATTATACTCGATGAGCCTACAGTTGGACTTGACCCTAAGCAGATAATTGAGGTGCGCGACCTTATTAAAAAATTAGGAGAGGAGCATACTGTAATACTAAGCTCACATATCCTTTCAGAGGTAAGCGCAGTCTGTGACCATATCATGATAATTTCGCATGGACAATTGGTAGCCAGCGATTCTCCCGAGGGACTTCAAAAAATAATGAGCGATTCTCCAAGGCTGGAGATTTCCGTAAAGGGTGAAAAGGATAAGGTGCAGAAGGTTCTCGGGGCAGTTGCAGGAGTACAGTCTGTGGAAAGCGATGGTGTTGACGAGGAGGGCTGCGAAAAATATATCGTAGTCGCAGATGGAGATACAGACCCGCGTGAGGATGTTTTCTATGCGTGTGCGGATAACAGGCTTCCGATAACGGGAATGAAATATAACAGAAAGTCGCTGGAGGATATTTTCCTTGAGCTTACGGGCGGAGAGCAGGCTGTGGAAGAAGCCTTAATGGAAAACGAAGGTCAGTCTGAAGAAGAAAGTCAGCCTGAGGAAAAGGAGGAGAAATAGTATGTTTGCAATATATAAGAGAGAATTAAAATCTTATTTGTATTCCTTTATAGGATTTCTTTTTATTGCCGCCACTTTATTTTTCTTAGGTCTTTATTTTAATGTGTATAATGTCAATTGGGGTTATCCGTATGTTTCCTATGCGCTTGCATCGGTAATTTTTCTGTTTTTAATCAGTGTTCCCATCCTTACCATGCGTGTTCTCGCCGAGGAGAGGCGCAATAAAACGGACCAGCTTATACTGACGGCGCCGGTGAGTGTGGGCAGCATTGTTATTGGCAAATTTCTGGCGCTTATGACAATATTTACAATTCCTGTTGCCGTATTCTGCATTTATCCGTTCATACTTAACCTGTACGGAGACATGCCATTGTCGGAAAATGTGCTGTCTATTCTCGCATATTTTCTTTTTGGAATGACAGCCATAGCGATAGGACTTTTCGTATCGTCACTTACCGAGAGCCAGGTGATTTCCGCGGTTATAAGCTTTGCACTGATATTTGTGGGATATATGATGCCATCTATATGCAGTGTATTTTCCACTACGGGTAATCTGCTTACTGCAATATTAAGCTGCTATGATTTGGATTCTCCCTTCTATGCACTGCTGGGAGGAACGCTTGATTTGACGGCAGTGGTGTATTATCTGTCGATTACTATTCTTATGCTGTTTTTGACAGTTCAGTCAATTCAAAAGAGACGCTACAGTGTTTCGGTTAAAAATATAAAATTTGGCGCTTACAGCTCAGGAATGATAGTTGTCGCATTTATTGTCACTGTATTGGTAAATGTCGTGGTAAGGGAAATGCCGGTGACATGGACATCGTTTGATTGGACAGGGGAAAAGATGTATTCCCTGACAGACCAGACTAAGGAATATGTAAAGACTATTGACGAGGATGTCACTATTTATGTGCTCTGTTCGGAAAGCTCGCAGGATACTACTCTCGAGCAGACTCTTAAACGCTATGATGATTTGTCAAAGTATATAGATGTTGAGTATGTTGACCCTAATGTAAATCCCATGTTTGCGTCAAATTACACAGACGTAAGCTTAAACTCCAACAGCCTTATAATTGAAAGCGCTAAGAGGAGTACGGTAATTGATTACAGCGATATATATGAGGTATCCTATACATTTAATCAAAGCACCTATACCTATGACAGCGAGACGACAGGGTATGATGGTGAAGGACAGATAACAAGCGCCCTTGACTATGTGCTTGCCGATGATGTTCCGAAAACCTATATATTGACAGGACATGGGGAAATAGAGCTTGGAAGCACATTTGAGTCTGCGCTTACCAAGTCAAACATTGAATTTGAGACTATAAATCTTATGGATGTCGATTCGGTTCCGGAGGATGCAAGCAGTCTGGTTATCAATGGAATATCCTCAGACCTTTCCGAGGACGATGAAGAGAAGCTTGAAGAGTATTTAAACAATGGCGGGAAAATATTAATCTCAATAGAGTATGGCTCTCAGGAGACACCAAATATTGATAAGCTTCTGGATTACATGGGGCTTTACAAGGTGCCGGGAGTTGTTGTTGAACAGAGCACGGGAGGATATTACAGAAGTCCGTATTACATTCTGCCATCTAAGACCAGCAGCGCTTATACCTCGGGAATCGGCAGCAATTATTATATTTTTGCACCTAACTGTGTAGGCATTGTAGTACCTGAGGAGGACAGCGATACAATAAGCTATAATACCTTCCTTTCAACATCTGACAGAGCCTTCGCAAAGAGCGATGCTGAGGCAGCCTCTAATTATGATAAGGGCGAGAATGACGTGGACGGTCCTTTTGCCGTTGGAGTCGAGGCGGTAAAGACCCTTGATGACGGAACGGCCACAATGGTAGTATATGCCAGCGGGGAAATATTTACCGAGGCGGCTGACCAGATTGTCAGCGGCGTAAATATGACATTATTTACAAACACGGTATCAAGCTTTGAGGAGAAGGAGGTTAACATCTCGATTCCCGTAAAGAGCTACGCAGCAAGCTATATCAGCGTACCCCAGGTGAATATGCTTTTGTTCATGGTGTTTGCGGTTATACTGCTTCCGTTAGGCTGTCTGGCAGCAGGCTTTGTAATCTGGCTTAGAAGGAGGAAACGCTGATGAAGAGACAACCCTTGCAGCTTGCCGTGCTTGCGGCAGCAGTTGTAATACTTGTGGCAGCATTTATAGGCATACAGTATTACAATGATGCGCAGGAGGAGAAAGCCGGCACCGATGATTATCAGATTATAGTTGACATAGACAGAGACGATATAATTAAATTCAGCTATGAGTATGACGGTGAGACCTATGCTTTTGAAAAAACTGATGACACATGGTACTATGTTGACGACACATCCATGAATATCAATGTAAACATTGTGGAAACAATGCTTCAAAAGCTTGCGCAGCTCAAGGTCGTACAATCAATAGAAAATGTGACAGATATGTCGCAGTATGGACTTGATGAGGGTTACCTTACGTTTGAATATGAGACCGGTGACAGCAGCTATGTTCTTCACATAGGGAGCCGTAACTCAGTCACGGGAGTATATTATATGGCGATGCCCTCTGAAACCACGGTGTATATGATAGAGTATTACTCACTTCTGGGAAGCTTTGAGCGTACACCGGAGGATATGCAGGTTACGGAATAAGACGTCGGATGACCATATTTAGGGATTTTTCTTTACTTTTTTACTTCTGTATCGTAATATATAATTGCAATTTGCAGATGAGAGGTTAATGCGATGGAAGAACAAGGTGAAGAAAGGTCCCTTAATAATATACGCAAATTTATTAATGCGCTTATGCTGGTGTTGTTTTTGCCTGTGCTGTTCTGCGTTATGTTTATTGGAAACAATATGGATTATTGGGACGATGTAAAGGCAAATATATTAGTGCCTAATGCGCTTCTTACCATAATAGCATTGACAGCATTTGCGATATGTCTGTATCTGATATATACAGGCAGGAGAATTCAGCTTACCGGACATGTGAGCCGGCTTATGGATTTGCTTCTTTTAGTTCTTTTTGCAGGCTTTTATTTTTTCTGTATGTGGCTTTCAAATGAGACAGTCTTTGATATGTCTGTTGACCAGGGAATTGTAAGGGAGGCGGCAAAGGATGTCGCTCACGAAATTCCATTTGGATATCAGTTTGTATTTTCCATGAATTATAATAATCTGCCTATTACATATGTTCTTGGGCGGCTGTACAGGCTGGCGGAAAGCCTGACGTGGTTTGAACATGACCCGGAGTATCTGTGGGTAATTACCGGGTGTCTGTCTGTAACGGGCGCAGGCTTCTGCTGCTGTGAAATTGTCAAGAAGCTTACAAAAAACGCAGCGGCTGTGTTGATTTCCTTTGCACTGTATCTGGTGACGGCAGGGCTTTCTCCATGGAAGGCAATTCCATATACGGACAGCTATGGAATATTTTTCCCTGTTCTATGCATTCTTCTCTACTTTTGCAGCAGAGATTGTAGGCATGCCATATGCAGGGCTTTGCTGTTGTTTTTCTCTGTAGCGGCAGGTATGGCGGGCGGCTTTATGAAGCCAAGTGCCTATATTGCCGTGCTGGCGGTATTGGGGGCGGAGGGTGTCAGCTTTGTTGATACAGTTCTGGTGATGCTTAAAAATAAAAGGGTTAAGGAGACGACTCCGGAAAATCAGAAAAAAAAGGGCATTTGGAGACGTTTTATATCGGCGGGCGCTTCTTTGGCTTTAAGCCTATTATTTGTTTTTATAATGTATTGCGTAAATAGCTTTGGCATGGATTATATTGTTGAGGATATAGAGCTTGAATATAACGAAGAAATTGAAGCTACGCCGCAGTATTTTTTCTATATGGGAACAAAGGAATTGACCACGGGCGGCTTCAGCACCGAGGATTATGGAGTTTTCGGAGAATTTCAGTACAGTAAGGCGGACAGAAACGCAGCATGCCTTGAGCGGGCATGGGAGAGAATAGAGGAGAGGGGAGTAGTCGGAACTGTTTATTTTTGTCTCAAAAAGCTTGTTAAAAGCTTTAATGACGGCACCTTTGCATGGACATATGTGTTGTATTATGAACCGTTTCCGGAAGAGCTTACCCATGACAATATTTTTGCAGGATATATGCGTTCGCTTTTTGTACCCGGAGGAGCAAATCAGGCAAAGTATGATACCATGGCGGAGCTTGCCTGGATTTTCACTCTTATGGGAGTCCCCGGAATTGTTTTAGCGAAAGGAAAGAAAAAATATTGTGTTGTATTTCCGATTCTGATTATAGGGATACTTTCATACCTCATGCTGTTTGAGTCAGGGGCGAGATATGTATATGTATTTCTGCCTGTTTTTATTGCGATGTGCATCTGTGGGATTGATTGGATACAGGAGAAAATTATAAAATATACTAAGAAGAGGATTTAATGTTGTGACTATAGATGCTTCGGTTCTTGTGGACAATGATTTGTGGAAAACTATTGAGGTACATCAGGGAGAGACCTTTCATACTAAAAAGGGTCTGCCTTTTACATACTATGTGAAGGGTGGGGAGCTTTTTACGGACAGAAGAGAGCGTTCAATAACAAAGAGCACGTTTGACAAGGCATATGAAAAGCTTATTGCAGACCGGCTTGCGGACAATCCGCCATGCAGGATAAGCGGACCGAAAGCGCTTAATATGTATGGCGCGCCTTATATATGGGCAGTATTTTCCGGAATTGGTCTTATAGCCGACGAAAAATAATTGAGTAAATAATTTGAAATCTATTCAAATCGATTGTCAATATAAATTTATTGAAAAACAATAAATTTATATTGACAATCGATTTTTTGATAGTATAATATGCCATATAAGGAGCTGCTGTCTGTTACAGAAAGCAAATAGTGTGGAAGACAAAATAGAAACTGTTTAGAAATGAGGATTAATATGAGTGAAATTTTAGGAAACAAATCAGAGGATGTGCGTGATAAGGAGCAGATGTACGGAGACACCACATTGACAAAGTGGACCAAGCATTTATTGGATTTTATGTTTTACATGGGAATTGCCGTGATTGTCACGCTTCCAATCAGTGTAAAGCTTATCGGAAGGCTTTACCGGGAAAGGATGTATTCAAATGCAGTGCTGGACAATTACGCGGAGATAATTGCTGTATATTTTGTGCTTGGAGTATTGGCTGAGATACTGGTTTTTGAGCTCAGAAAAATATTTAACACTGTATTAAAGGGCGACTGTTTTGTTATGGAAAATGTGCAGAGTCTGAAGAAAATGGGAAATGTAAGCTTTTTTATTGCTGCAATGAGTGTTGTGCGCAGCGTTGTATATCTTACAGTGGCTATGCTGGTTGTAGTGCTTGTATTTGTAATTGCGGGACTTTTCAGCAGGGTGCTTGCGCAGGTATTTGAACAGGCAGTCAGATATAAGGAAGAAAACGATTTGACCATATGATTTTAAATGTGGTGATAAATGATGTTAACTGAAAGGAATGACATAAATGGCTATAGTAGTGAATCTTGATGTGATGATGGCAAAACGCAAAAAAGGACTTACCGAGCTGGCAGGTGAGGTAGATATTACCTTAGCAAATCTGTCAGTTCTAAAAAACAATAAAGCGAAGGCTGTGCGTTTTTCAACCTTGGAGGCAATCTGCAAGGCATTGGACTGTCAGCCCGGAGACCTTCTTGAGTATGTGCCCGACGATGACGAAAATTAATTTTTAAGAAAGAGAGGTTTTAATATGGAAGCGCCTGATATTAATGCAGCAAATACCGAAAATGTGGCAAGTCTGATGCCTGCAAAGAAAAAAACGGATACAGAGGAGTCTGAGAGAATGAGAGCAGGCTTTGGATTTTTTGGCCCGGCAACCTTTGCCTATGCAGTTCTCTATGCTTTTTGCATGCTTCATAACGGCTCGGGGTTAACCTTTTCTTTTTTTATCGCAGGAGGTCTCTTGTATTTGTGCTGCTCATTAAACAAACTTGGGATTTCCTTAAAAAAAGGCAGCATATTTTACATGGTTAGCGTGATGCTTCTTGCCGTATCAACCTTTTGCACGGATGATGTAAGAATTATAATATTTAATAAGCTGGGAATATTTCTTTTGATGATGAGCCTCCTGCTTAAGCAGTTTTTTGACACCTCGGGCTGGGAGCTGGGAAAGTACCTTTTTTCCATATGTCAGCTCATATTTGGATGCTTCAGTGAGACAGGCAGGCCGTTTGCGGATATGGCGGCATATTTTAATAACAGTGATAATAAATACAGCAAAAA